>DDYT01000024.1 GCA_002348095.1 Erysipelotrichaceae bacterium UBA2227
CACTCCGCGAGCTACATCATAATGCTCATCCCCGACCACAAGCGGATCTAACATACGGCTGGTAGACTCCAACGGATCAACCGCCGGATAAATACCTAAAGCCGCAATATTACGGTCCAATACCGTTTTAGCATCCAAGTGCGTAAAAGCAGTCGCCGGTGCGGGGTCGGTCAAGTCATCGGCAGGTACATAAATTGCCTGAACCGAAGTGATCGAGCCATTCTTTGTAGAGGTGATGCGTTCCTGAAGCTGACCCATTTCGGTCGCAAGTGTCGGCTGATAACCGACAGCCGAAGGCATCCGGCCCAACAATGCCGAAACTTCCGAGCCTGCTTGGGTGAAACGGAATATATTGTCAATAAAGAGCAGAACATCCTGATGATCGACATCACGATAATGCTCAGCCATCGTTAATCCGGAAAGTGCAACACGCATGCGGGCTCCCGGTGATTCATTCATTTGTCCATAGACCAGAACAGTTTTATTCAATACGCCGGAATCATTCATCTCATGATAAAGGTCATTCCCCTCACGGGTCCGTTCACCGACACCGGCAACCACGGATAACCCGCCGTGTTCCTTAGCAATATTATGAATCAACTCCTGCATGACGACCGTTTTACCTACACCGGCACCACCAAACAAGCCGATTTTACCACCCTTGGCATACGGACACAATAAGTCGATGACTTTGATTCCTGTTTCCAATATTTCTGCACTGGTTTGTTGTTGCTCAAATGAAGGCGCCGAGCGATGAATCGGATCCCGCTTGACTTCAGCCGCAATGTCATCCATACCGTCAATCGGATCACCCAAAACATTGAACATTCTTCCTAAAATTTCCTTGCCGACCGGAACTGAAATCGCTTTGCCGGTATCGATTGCTTCCATACCGCGAACCAACCCGTCCGTTGATCCCATCGAGATACAGCGAACAACGTCATCACCGACGTGCTGAGCAACCTCAACGACAAGTTTTCCTTCTTTCAAAGGAATGTCGATGGCATTATACAAAGCCGGTAATCGCTTACCGCTAAATCGAATGTCTACGACCGGACCGATGATTTGCAACAGTTTACCGTTGTTTTTATCCATATGACCCTCCATCACAGTGCATCTGCTCCGGCTACGATTTCAGATATTTCCTGAGTAATCGCTGCCTGACGCGACTGATTGTATTGCAATACTAATTTATCAATAATCTCTTCGGCATTATCCGTCGCACTTTCCATAGCCATACGGCGAGATGCCTGCTCGCTGGTCTTGGTTTCCAACCAGCAGCTATACGTAACCGAACGGACATACATCGGAATCAGGTAATTCAGGATTGATGCGCCGCTGGGCTCGAATATGGTTTCAACATGGGTTTCATCCAATGTTGAGAAATCTTCATCTACAGGCAACAGTTTGACCATATGCGGTTCAAATGTCACTGAATTTACAAAATGAGTGAATAAAACGTTGATACTGGTGATTTCACCTTTCTCAAACAACTCGAGACCCTTATTGACGACTGTGCTGATTTCCTGAAAACTCAAGTCATCGCTCTTCATCAGCTGACTTATCAAATTGAAATTCCGGTTTCTCAACCAAGAATAACCTTTTAATCCAATCAGCAACACCGGATGTTTGGGATTCACTTTTTGCCTAAAGAAACGAAGCATATTGGAATTGTATCCGCCGCATAAACCCAAATCAGAAGTAAAAACGATAGTTAACGGACGATTATCTTCCTGCTTTTTCATCCATACGACTTCATCGACATAGGAAGTGGACAGAATCTTGGTGACCACGTTTTTCATCACATGGGCATACTCACGGTTTTGCTCCATCTTCTCCTTCTGCCGCTTCAGTTTACTGGTCGCAATCAATTCCATGGCTTGGGTAATCTTCTTGGTAGCCTCAACCGAGCGGATTCGCCTTTTGATGGCTTGCTTACCGGTAGCCATGATTAAACACCTTTCATTTTCTTAAACAAATCCACGAACGTTCTCATCGCAGACATGATACGATTATTCAAATCATCAGAAATGATTTTTTTATCGTTGATTTCATTTACGATTTCCGGATGTTCCTGTTTGAAATAAACATGCATCTCAGCTTCAAACTTTTTGATATCCGAAACTTCCAATGCTTCAAGGAAACGATGCTTAGCACTAAACAGCGACAATACTTCTTCTGCCAGTGTCATCGGAACATATTGCCCTTGTTTTAACAGTTCGGTCAACCGTGCGCCATGATCGATGACACGTTTTGTCGCGCTGTCCAGATCGGAACCAAACTGAGCAAACGCCAATAACTCGCGATATTGTGCCAGCTCCAGTTTCAGTGAACCAGCCACTTGTTTCATGGCTTTGGTTTGCGCCGCAGAACCGACACGGGATACAGACAGTCCGCTGTCAACCGCAGGGCGTACACCCGAGTTAAACAGCTCCGTTTGTAAAAATAACTGGCCGTCCGTAATCGAAATGACGTTGGTCGGGATATAAGCACTGATATCACCTGCTAAGGTTTCGATGATCGGTAACGCCGTAAGCGATCCGCTTCCATAATTTTCATTAAGTTTTGCGGCACGTTCCAACAGGCGCGAATGTAAGTAAAAGACATCGCCCGGATAAGCTTCACGGCCCGGCGGACGACGTAACAACAGAGACATCGTACGGTAAGCAACAGCATGTTTGGAAAGATCATCATAAATGATCAGGACATCTTTTCCTTCTTCCATCCATTCTTCTCCGATCGCACAACCGGCGTATGGAGCAATATATTGCAAAGGTGCCATTTCCGAAGCTGTAGCAGCGACGATGGTTGTATATTTCATCGCATCATGATGACGCAGTTTTTCAACGATTTGGGCAACGGTTGAGGCTTTTTGACCGATTGCAACATAAATACACAGCATGTTTTGATCATGCTGATTAATGATCGTATCAATGGCCAGTGCCGTTTTCCCTGTCTGACGGTCCCCAATGATCAACTCGCGCTGACCGCGACCGATCGGAATCATTGAGTCGACGATCTTCAATCCGGTTTGAACCGGCTGATGAACTGATTTGCGTGTCATGACCCCTGGAGCAACACGTTCAACCGGACGGAACTTTTTCGTAGTCAGAGCAGGCCCGCCATCAATCGGAACACCCAATGCATTGACCACCCGCCCAAGCATTTCGTCTCCGACCGGAACTTCAACAATGCGACCGGTACGACGAACTTCGTCTCCTTCTTTAATCAGACTGTCTGAGCCGATTAAAACAGCCCCTACATGGTCCTCTTCTAAGTTTAAAACCATGCCTACGACATCATTAGGGAATGTTAACAACTCCCCGGCCATGGCATTGTTTAGTCCGTGCAACAATGCAATCCCGTCGCCAACGCTGATAACGTATCCGACGTCGTTTGCTTCCAGACGGCTTTCATAGTGCTTAATCTGATCTTTAATTAAGGCACTGATTTCTTCAGGTCTCAATTCCATAACTTCACCTGCTTCCTTTCAATAACTCATGTCGCAAGCTATCGATTCTACTTCTCAGCGAGCCATCCATGACGATATCATCGACAATTACCCGAACACCGGATAATAGATGCGGATCTAATTTATTCGTAAGTTCTACATTCAGTTTCATTTTCTCGGAAACGGAGTATTCTATCCGCTTGATTTCTTCCTGATCGAGCGGACGCATCGAGTAAACGATGCCCTCTTTGATTCCTTTGCTGAGATTACACATAACGTGAAATTCTTTCGCAATTTCCTTAAACTGACTAACGCGACGTTTGTCAATGAGAAGGCAGAAGAAATTAACAAGACTGACATCGATCTTATCTGAGAAAATACTTTTAAACAGTTCTTTCTTTTGCTTGGCCTCAACCCGGATATGACTGAAGAAATCACCGATTTGAGGATCTTGTTGAAAGATTTGGTGAATCAAGTGCATCTGCTGTTGCCATTGATCAACTCTTTCTGATTCGCAAGCTAACTCAAAAAGGGCCTGCGCATATCTGCTCGCGACCTTTTCCATTAGTTGACGGCTTCCTTAACAAACTTCTCGACAGCCAAACGGTCCGAAGTTTCGTTGATACGTTCTTCCATCAACTTACCTGCCGCTAACAAAGCGACATCAACGATTTCACGATGGATTTCCTTTTCCATCGACAGACGTTCTGCCTCGATTTGTCTTCTCGCTGCATCCAATTTCTGTTGCGCTTCTCTTCGGGCATCCGAAACCAACGTATCTTTAATACGTTTCCCTTCACTGACACCGCGTTCGATAATCTTAACGGCTTCTGCCGATGCATGGCGCAACTCCGCAATCGCCTGTTCTTTACTTTGCTCAGCCTCATCCTTTAAGATGCGTGCTTCCTCAATCTGTTGTTGTGAATGCACTGCACGTTTTTCCAGATATTCCGAAACCGGCTTCCATAAATAGCGCTTAAATGCATAAAACAACACGCCGGTCGCTGATAACTGAACCAACATCGTTCGAAGATCCGGGAAAAGTTTCCCCATGATATCGATATCGATCATAAACCATCACCTCCAAGTGTAATACTAAACTCAGTTGAAAACAAACATTAGCAAGAACGCAATAAGCATACCGTAAATAGCACAGGTTTCGGCAATGGCTGCACCCAAAATCAACATTGAACGGATTTTGGTTTCTGCTTCCGGATTGCGTGCAACGGCTTCAACAGCTTTACCAGCTGCATACCCTTGTCCGGCACCGGTCATCATCCCAGTCATAATGGCCAATCCAGCCCCGATAGCTACTAATCCACGTGCGAGTTCCATAAGTAATTTCTCCTTTTCTTATTCTTGAGCGGGAAGTTCATTCCCGATAAATACCGTGGTCAACGAAATAAACACAAACATTTGGATAAATCCGACAAAAACATCAAAGTAAGCATGAAGTGCCGGCGCAATAAACGGTCCGATAAAGTCGATCTGCGCTAACGCCGGAGCAAACCCGAGTATTTGAGCAGAAACAAATCCGGTGAAAGCATAAACGAGCGTCATGATGATCCCGCCGCTGGTAATGTTGCCAAACAGACGCAACGACATCGATATCAAAGGAGCAATGACCCCGAAGATATTCATGATGATAAACGGCGGATACGGTTCGATAAACCTGTGGAAGAACTGTTTGAGTCCTCCCGTCAGATAAACCGTCCTCTGAATCATAAAAAATGTGATCAATGTCAGCGTTAATGTAACGCTGTAGTTTGCAGTTGGCGGAGCCAAACCAAACAAACCCGATATATTGCTTATAAACAAATATAAGGCCAGTGAACCGATGTAAGGCGCATATACCCGACCGGCTTTCGCACCCATGTTCCCTTGCGTAATGCCTGACATCATTTGTACATACAATACACCGACGAGGACCAATCCCTTGGGTTTAGCCAACGGGTCCGCTTGTTTCACTGCCCGATTCACTGCATAAATCAATGCCAGAATGACCGATGTAACGATTAAAATCGAAAAAACTTCGGCTTGAATCTGAATTTGTAGTCCGACCATCATCGCTGCATCACCCCTTTCGCTTAGATATGTGAATTTCTGCCACATACACACCGTATTTTACCATAACCAACCCTACGGCGACCATATATATATTGAATATTTTTGTGAAAATTATACCAAAGCACAAAGCCAAACCCATCATTCCGTAGTTTAGCAGGGCAAAAAAGATAAATCCCATCCATTTAAACTGACCTTGAAACAGCAACTGATCATAATAATAAGCAGAAAGCCGTAATGATATCTGTCCGACAATCACACCCAGCCATAATCCTAATCCAACATCCAATCGCCAAAATAATAATAGCAGACCGGCCAAAAAACCACACAAAGCTGTCTTCTTGGCAATATTATCCAAAAAGTCTCCCATCAGTTTTCACGTGTCCAATCTATCAGATATTTAAAAGCGCTGGCAACACCGAGAAGACAACCGATGATCGTTAACCATGGCGTTGATTTCAGCAGCCCGTCAAGCCATAAACCCAACAAGGTAGATACGGTAATCATTCCGCCGATCGCAAATCCCAACTGAAGAGCGATTGCCAGTGCCTTTTTCATTATTTCGTTCCAAAAATCCGATCTCCGGCATCGCCTAAACCCGGAACGATATAACCGATTTCATTCAGTTTTTCATCCAGTGCAGCCAAATAGATATCAACATCCGGATGATCCGCTTCAATACGTGCAACCCCTTCAGGAACACCAACCAGACAAACCAGCTTAATCGTATGACAACCGCGGTTTTTCAAAGATGTGATTGCAGCGGAAGCCGAGCCGCCGGTAGCTAACATCGGATCTAAGATCATGACGACTGACTCTGGTGAGTTTGATGGAAATTTTGCATAGTATTCTACCGGCTGCAACGTTTCCTCGTTGCGATATAAACCGACATGTCCGACTTTCGCGGTCGGTATCAGGTTTAAAATGCCGTCGACCATACCTAATCCCGCACGCAGAATCGGCACCAACACGATGTCCTTAGCCATTTCAAAGGTTTCACACAAACCCATCGGTGTTTCGATGGTGACTGGTTTGATCGGGATATCCCGTGAGATCTCATAGGCCATCAATCCGGCAATCTCTTCCAAATTGTCGCGGAAATCTTTGGTTCCGGTCGTAATACTGCGCATGATCGCCAGCTTATGGGTGATCAGCGGATGATTCAATACATGTAACATGACGTTTCCTCCTATTTGTACAACGGATATCGATCCGTCAGTTCTCTGACTTCCTTAAGTACTTCATCCAAGACTTCCTGTTTGTCACCCTCTTTGATCACACGGAATATCCATCGGGCAATCTGTCTGAACTGCTCTTCGCCCAATCCGCGTGTCGTCATTGCAGGTGTTCCCAAGCGAATTCCGCTGGTAATAAACGGTTTTTCCGTATCGTAGGGGATCGTGTTCTTATTGCATGTGATTCCAACCAAATCCAATCGCCGTTCAGCTTCTTTCCCTGTCAGTGAGAAACTTGTTTTGACATCGACCAACACCAAGTGATTATCAGTCCCTTTCGAAACAATACGAAATCCGAGATTGCTCAGCTCATCCGCAAACGCTTTCGCATTGGCGATGACCCGAGATTGATATCCCTTGAAATCCGACTGAAGAATTTCATAGAAACTCACTGCCTTGGCAGCGATGATATGCATCAGCGGTCCGCCCTGCATGCCCGGGAAAACATTCTTATCCAGTTCTTGAGCGAATTCCTTTTTACATAAGACGATGCCTCCGCGAGGACCGCGCAAAGTCTTATGTGTCGTTGATGTTACGAAATGTGCATGCGGTATCGGTGAAGGGTGATGACCTGAAGCGACCAATCCTGCGATATGTGCCATATCCACCATAAGATACGCGCCGACTTCATCTGCGATTTCTCTGAACCGCCGAAAATCAATGGTCCTTGGATAGGCGCTGGCACCGGCAACGATTAGCTTCGGCTTAACTTCTCGCGCTTTATTACGAACATCATCATAATCGATGGTCTCATCATCTTTTCTGACCCCGTAGCTCACAAAATCATACAGTTTTCCGGAGAAATTCATCGGATGACCATGAGTAAGATGCCCTCCCGAACTGAGATCCATTCCCAAAATCGTATCACCAGGCTTACAAACTGTCATATACACTGCCATGTTGGCTTGTGAACCGGAATGCGGCTGAACATTGGCATGTTCACATCCGAATATTTCAATCAGTCGCTCTCTGGCTAAATCTTCAATAATATCAACATACTCACACCCGCCATAATAGCGCTTATGAGGATAACCTTCCGCATATTTGTTTGTAAGGACACTGCCCATAGCTTCAAGAACATCTTCAGAAACATAATTCTCAGAAGCGATAAGCTCGATGTTATGCTTTTGCCGCCCTAACTCCTGCTCAATGGCTTGTTTGATGGCTGAATCTTTCATTTCTCCTCCGCTTTTTCGATTTCTGCGATTTTACTTATGCGACGCTGATGACGGGAATCTTCACTAAACGGTGTACTCAACCAAACGCGCGCTATTTTCAGCATCGTATCTTCATTGATAACCCTGCCGCCCATAGCTAAAATATTAGTGTCGTTGTGTAAGCGTGTAACTTCTGCTACCGTCACATCACTGACAAGGGCGCACCGTATGCCATGTACTTTATTGGCTGTAATAGAAGCCCCAATGCCGGTTCCGCAAATAATGATTCCTTTATCTGCCCGTCCTTCACTCACCGCTTTCGCCGCAGGATAAACGAAATCAGAATAATCCACACTCTCTTCACTGTCTGTCCCAAAATCATTGACTTCATAACCCCATTCAATCAGTTTTTGCTTTAAGACTTCTTTGTGAGCAAATCCGCCATGATCAGCAGCTATAGCTATTTTCATTTTCCCTCCGTCTGTAATCGACCGTTCGACTTCATAAAGACCGATCAGCCCTTCTCTTATCAAAACCAGTTTTCCCCCGGTTGCATCAATAATTGTCGATTTGGTATCTCCGCTGACTCCATCAACCACAGCATCGATCTTCCCCTCAAACTTATCCAACACTTCTTTGGTCGCTGTCGCAACTTTTTCACCGCTGTAATTTGCTCCGGAAACATATAGCGGACCTGTCTTGCGAATGATATTAATCAGCCACGGATCATCCGGCATCCGAATCGCTATCGTCGGATTTGAGTTTTGAGAATCTGTGTCCTTTTTGTTAAAAATAAACGTAGTCGCCCCAGGCATCCAACGTTTGATCAGTTTCTGATCACGACGTTTTAATACCGCGAACTCATTGATCTGATTTTTTGCGCTGACCAATAAGATAAACGGCTTACCAATCTCACGATTCTTGACCCGAGTCAGTTTTTCAATCGTTTCGAGGTGTCCTGACTTTACCGCCAATCCATAGACCGTATCCGTCGGCAAAGCAACGATTCCACCTTGATTGAGGATGGAGATAATTTCTGTAACATCTTCTTTTTTCAATACCAATGTTTTCATAGCATTCACCATTTTCATCAATTTATTTTAACATATTTTGATACCTAATTCTCATGAAAAAAAGCATCCCCTCCGGATGCCTATTGCTTTTACTTATGGATACTAAAACTATGGCTATGGTTGATAACAAAAACGACGATTGACATATTCTCAAAAGAACACAAAATATGGTAGTCCCCAAAGGTGTAACGCCATTGGTCCTGACGTTTCCCTTTAAACGGACCCCCGATCCGACGAGGGTCTTTCTGATTCTCGAGATTCCGTTTTAAGAATCCGATAATCAATGATGCGACGACCCGGTCCATTGATAACAGCTGTTGGCGTGCGTGCTCAGAAAACTTAAGAATCCACATACTATCGGCTCAGATCCTTCTCGATTTCCCTTATGGTGTAGGACTTTGCATGTGCCTTATAAACTTCATCAAAGGTGCGCACATCCACCTCGTCTTCAATTTTAGCTATGACAACTTTTCGAATCAACTCAGATACGGTCAACCCTTGGATTTCCGCATATTCCTGAATCAGTTTCTTATCGCGTGATGAAAGCCGTAATGAGATAGTTTCCATAAAAAATCACCTCTGTAATACATCGTAATACATAGGTGACGATTCGTCAAGTAACACTTATCATATTCAACAATTAAAGTACACAAAGCACATGCGATCCTTACCGTTGATGTCTTTTTTAAACTCTACTCTTGCTTTTGGGAAACGGGAAACAATTTCGTGATGAAGCTTTTGTTTCTGATCGAATCCCATTTCAAATGCCATCATGGATCGCTCTTTCATGATCGATGGGACTTGATCCAAAAGTTTGCGGTATAAGTCCAGTCCGTCAATCCCGCCAAACAGAGCTACATGAGGCTCAAAATCGACTACCGATTTTTCAACAGTTTCTTCCATCTTGATATAAGGCGGATTGCTGATGCAAATATCCAGTTTCACATGACGGTCAATCAACGGCTGCGCCATATCCCCCAACAAGAAACACACATCAGCAGACAACTGTTGTGCATTCTTCTGTGCAATCGCAAGTGCATCCTCACTGATATCACTTGCATAAACGTTACAGCGGCCTTCTTCGGCTTTTAACGTAATCGCCAATGCACCACTGCCGGTACCGATATCAGCACAAACCAACTCCCCTTGCACAAACAGATCATCGATGTCGGCTAATATATGTCCGATCAACTCCTCGGTCTCTTCTCTTGGAACTAAAACGTCCTTGCTTACAAAGAATTTCCGGCCGTAAAACCACTCATAACCCAGGATATGGGCTAAAGGCTCATGATTACACAAACGTTCAATTCCGGATGTAAAATCCTCAAGGATCCTCGCGTCGATTTCTTCATCATCAACCATGTACAAATTGTAATGATATTGTTCCGTCAGTTCCAACATCAAACGGCGGGCTAACATTTCGTTGATACCCGCCAGGTCACACCGTTCGATTGCCTGTCTTAATATTTGGCGATAGGTCGCCATCTTATTCTCCCGCCAGTTTCTGACGTTGTTCTTCCGCAAGAAGCGCTTCGATGATTTCTTCCATCCGACCTTCCACGATCCAATCCAATTTCTGCAACGTCAATCCGATCCGATGATCGGTCACACGGTTCTGAGGGTAATTGTACGTGCGAATCTTTTCAGAACGATCGCCTTTACCGATTTTTGAGCGACGTTCAATGCCTTTTTCTTCGTCAGCCTTCCGCTGATACTCCTCAAATACCCGGGCATAAACCATTTTCAGCGCCCGGTCACGGTTATCATGCTGTGAACGGCCATCCTGACAGTTCACCGATATTCCGGTAGGAATGTGTGTGATACGAACGGCAGAATCCGTCTTGTTGACGTGCTGTCCGCCGGCACCCGATGCGCGATGCGTCTCGAAAATCAAATCAGCCGGATTTATATCGATATCTTCAACTTCCGTTTCCGGCATGACCAAAACGGTAGCAGTGGATGTATGGATGCGTCCTTGGGTCTCCGTCTTTGGTACACGTTGAACACGGTGTGCTCCTGATTCGTATTTCATCGAACGATAAACCTCATCCCCTTTAACGATAAAGGAAATCAACGTGTATCCGCCAGCCGTTGCTTCAATCGCTTCGTAAATCTCCACTTTCCACCCCTGGGATTCAGCAAACTTTGAATACATCCGGAACAAGTCACCCGCAAAGATATTCCCTTCATCTCCACCGGCTGCGCCGCGGATTTCAAAAATCGCATTTTTGTCATCATGGGGATCTCTGGGAATGAGCATGACTTCCAACTTCGCAACCAGATCCGCAATCTGCGGCTCCAACTCCTCAATTTCCATCTCAGCCATCGCTACCATCTCTGCATCTTCATCATGTTCCAGCATGTGTTTTGCATCTTCCAAATGATTGGTTGCCTGAACTAATCTCTCAAACGATTCAACTACTTGACGCAGTTGCGATTGTTCTTTAGCCAGCTTTCCCATTTCCTTTGAATTAGACAAAACTTCCGGACTCATCAGTAATTCATCCAGTTCGTTATAGCGATTCAGTATTTTTTGGCAACGTGTAAATAAAGCTTCCATTCTATACCTCCGATGCAATTTCTTGCGTTAAATTTTTAAGCCATGAGCCCTGAATATAGCGTTTCATCCCAATGATAACACGAACGATTTGTTCAATTTGTACCAACAAGAACACCAGGGCAATACTTTGTATCTTGATTATACCGACGAATATAAAGGCTGTCGGTAAGCCGATCATCCATAAGATGCCGGCATCCAAAAATGCCAGGAAACGGGAATCTCCACCTGCTCTCAGCGATGAGAAGACAATAACATTAAACATCCGTAATGACAATCGCAAACTGAATATTTGTACGATCAGAATGGCCCCGCGAACTACTTCCGGATCGCTTAAGCCAAACAAACCGACCATAAATCGCGCTGAAATAAGAATGATAAAGGATGTTATAACGGACATCATCAATCCCAACCCAATGAAGTAGTTCCCTTTCCGTCGGGCCTCTGCCAAATCGCCCTTGCCCAATTCCGCTCCAAGCATCGAACTGTTGGCATTGTTGATCCCCATGATCACAAACATAAAGATATTGGCAATTTGGGTCCCCACATAATAACTGTCCATTGCTTTTGTTCCCAAGGTTCCAAAAGCAATGATATATAAAGTTCCGCCGATTCCAAAGAAAAATTCATTGAAAATCAACGGATAAGTTCTGCGAAACATCTTAGAAAACATATCTCTGTTTATTTTAAACATTTCTCGAAACGTTCCGATGAAGGGTTGTTTACTGCTATACGCATAGATGAGATGGATCGCAAAGCCAGTCATGTTGGCGATTAAAGTCCCGATTGCTGCCCCTTGCAACCCTAACTGAGGCAGACCGAAGTTACCGAAGATCAAACCGTAATTAAGAATAACATTGATGGACATGGCAATGATGCCGATGACCATGGGAATGACCGTTTTTTGTATCGATCGATAAGCAAAACTGAACATCATCGTCAGCGCTCCCGGAAGATAAGAAAAAAGCACAATACTTAAATAGGAAACGCTGGCAGAAATCACAACAGAGTCTTTTATATAAATTTGCATAAGTTGGGAAGCGAAGAAGTAAGCTGCCAGCATCCAAGCGACAGAAATCATGGATATGAGCATCACACCGAAACCAAAGGATTTCCGTTGGTTGGTTCGGTCATTGGCACCATAAAACTGAGCCATGTATATGCCGGCTCCGGCAGCAGCGCCATAGCCGATGGTCATCATCAGGATTTCGATCTGGGCCGCTGTTCCTACGGCCGTCACTTGATTGATGCGGGCGACCATGATACTGTCAACAACACCCATCGCACTGTTGAGCAGTTGTTGCAAAGCCAAGGGGACCGCTATCCATAAGACTTTTCTGACAAATTCTCTCGGTCCGACGTACTTACGCAAAGACATCGGCAATATCGTCATACTACAATTCCGGTTTATCTTTCACTTCATGACAGTGGCGGCACCGTGCCTCATAGCTCTCGGCAGCTCCGACCATGATGATCGGATCATGATACGATGCCGGCTTGTGATTGACCAA
Source organism: Erysipelotrichaceae bacterium UBA2227 (assembly GCA_002348095.1). Lineage (GTDB taxonomy): Bacteria > Bacillota_I > Bacilli_A > Erysipelotrichales > Erysipelotrichaceae > UBA2227. The sequence continues at coordinate 13,049 of DDYT01000024.1, forward strand.
CCGCTGTGTACGTGTGGCAGGCGCACCGCATACGGTACATACGGCCGTAAGCTTCGTCACAAACTCCGCTGTTGTTACTAACTCCGGCATGACTCCAAAAGGCTCCGCGCGAAAATCCGTATCCAATCCGGCCGCCATTACGCGTTTACCGGACTTTGCCAGTTTATTGCAAACCGCAATGATATCACGATCAAAGAATTGAACTTCATCGATCGCAACAACATCGACATCATTAGTTATAAAGTCCAGTATGTCTTTGGCATTCTCAACGACCAATGCATCGACCGTAGCACCGGCATGTGATACGATTTTTGTGTTGCTGTAACGGTTATCGATCGCCGGTTTAAATACCAGTACCCGTTTTTTCGCAAATTCCAATACTTTGATCCGACGGATCAGTTCCTCTGTTTTCCCCGCAAACATACATCCGGCAATAACTTCCAGATAGCCCGGGCGATACTGATGATACATCATGCGCTTTCACCTCGTTACCATTTTAACCGATTTTAAGCAAAAAAATAAGGGTTGCGACCCTTATTTAATTCCGTATTTTTTATTAAACTTTTCAACGCGTCCGGCTGCTTGCGCAAAACGTTGTTTACCTGTATAAAAAGGATGGCAATTGGAGCAAGTGTCGACACGAATTTCTTTTCTGACCGAACCGCTCTCGAATTGATTACCGCAGGATGTGCATGTAACCATCACTTTGTTATATACGGGATGAATGCCTTGTTTCATAGTTCATCTCTCCTTCCGCCTTGAATGACCTTCATTCAAAGTAAGTGCATTAGTAGTTTATCACAAGCCTAATGAGAATGCAATAAGCAACATTCACACATCGACAATATTATGTAGAGTTACAATTGATGTGAGA
>DDYT01000002.1 GCA_002348095.1 Erysipelotrichaceae bacterium UBA2227
CATCAAACGGTTTATCAGTGCGGATGGATTGGTTGATTTCCGTACCTTAACATCCGTGAACTTGTATACCTATTGTGTTAACAATCCTATCCGATATTCGGATGAGAACGGATTTGCATTTTTCGAAACTCTTGGAAAAGCACTACGAGCAGGTACATTATTGTATCAATGCGTAAAAGGGTTTGCATCGGGTACTCTAACGCAAGATAAAATAATCAGTGATATTCAATACTATTCGGAGAAAAATACCGATACCGATGTAGTCAGAAAAGCAAATCTGTTTTCGAGTTATAATGGAGTCTTTGTTGTAATAGTTGATGCCCCTTCCGCATACTCGTATGGGTCGACATTATATTTGAGAAAAAGTGATAGTTTTAAAACCATTCAGCATGAATATGGACATGCATTGCAAGAGGATTTACTCGGGCCAGTTGGTTATACTTTTGGAATCGCAGTTCCTTCGGTTACGTATAATAAATATCATACAGAACGAAAGCTTACAGACAATGTTTACTTTTCTATGCCTTGGGAAATCACGGCAGATATATTTGGAGGTGTTAAACGAAGTCAGGGTTACTATCTTGATGGGGCAAGAGAAGCAGGGCTGGATTATTTTCGATTTCTTGAGAATGTCTTTGGAAGATGAGGTGATAAAATATGAAAAAGATCATAAAATATTTAATTCTAATTGTTCTAGTGCCTTTAATCGTTTCCTGTCGGGATACGGACATTTATAATGGTAATGATCCAGAATTGCATAGTGTCGCCTTGGAGTCTATAGTCGGCTCAAGAAGCGACTGGATGAATGAAGTGCTTCGAATGGAAGAAGATTCTTATGGAAGAGTTCTATTTGCCTTTTTTGGTGCTAATCTGTATTGGACAGTCAATGGACAAGAGGATGTATTAGCAATTGTTATTGCTCAGAAGGCAGATAGTGACTTCACTTACTATTATGATTCCAACAATGTCATAGCAATTTATGTTGATCAGTTGAATGAAAAACTGACACTGAATCTTCTGGAGTCATATTTTGATGAAGAAGATATCGAAGAGTTAAAAGTCAAAAATGACTGGAACAAACCCATAAACGATAAGCTTCTGTTTAGAACCGAAGTGACGCGTAAAAAAATGTGCAATGTTAACGATAGGGACCTTCTACCATATAAAGACCTTTTAGGAGGGAATCTATACCACAGAATTCAGTGCTATGGTAAAGATCGAAACGGATATATGCTTGTTTCAGTTGAGTCAGAACTTTCAAATCAGTCTTCTAGAACATTTGTGATTTACTTGTTGATTGTCAATAAAGACCATGAGTTGATTTCCTTTGATGCAGTTATGAGAGTCACGGATATTTTCGATATGGAAGCAATCAAACGATTCAAGCAGGAGAATGGATGGTCATTTGAGAAACAATATGATTAGAGTTGAGTTATCAGTTTGATTAGGAGGGAGAGATAACTGTGGGAAACTATTTTTTGATGAGTAAGAGACTCAATAAGCAATATCCTGAGGACTTTGGGTTAATTTCAAGTGAAGATTCAGATACATATTTGAAGCAGGAAGATAATTCACAATGGAAATCGAGACCACTCTATGATTTTGGTTGGGGTAAAGAAAACGGTTATTATAAGATACCCATACCCGACTTTGATGGACTTGTTGATATCATTATGCATTCAAAAGAGGAAGATGATAAATACGGTGCAGCCGCATTAATACTTGATGAATATTGTGATGAGTTACTAGAAAAATGTTTCGAAATATTGGATGATAGTGAAAGCCTTAAAAGTTACTCCGAATTTTTGATGATATTTAACTTGAAAACCCCGATAAATCGAAGCTCTATTTGGTGTAAAAACGACTCTCAAATTTCTGAGGACTTAGAAAAGTGGAAAGCAATAGCAGATAAAATTGGTAACATGTAAATGATGAAGGTTTGATCAAAGTAAAGGAGACTGTAAATTGATTAAAATCAAGTGTTTTGAGGACTTTGAATATTCGTATAAAAACGTGACTGTTACCTTCTTTCTTGATATCAATGGTAATGTATTTCCGGGTGAACAGTGGACGGATTTTGCAATCACCGTTCTTAGTTGGTGGACAAAAGAAGTTATAGAGAATTATCATTTGGAGCATGCAGACTTTATATTGTATTTTATGGATGGACCATATCGTATTGAATGCTCTAAATCAGGCACAAGTCTTCGAATGAACTTTATTGAAGACAAAAAAGAAATAAGGAGTTTATACACCATAGTTGAATCGATTGACAGTTTTGCACATGAATTGATTGAAGTATCCACTATATTGATTAAATCTGTCAAAAAGCATCGATTTGGTAAAATAAACGAGCTTAGAAATCTAAAGAAATCCCTTAAAGTCCTGATGTCTTTAGAAAACTCACAGTAATTAATGAGTGCTAGTTCGATGGTAAAAGCATTATACCGGCATGATATGATTAAAAAGTTCGGAAAAGGAGTACTTGATTACATTAAAATTGAAAATTAAGTGTGCCAAATACGAGGAGGAGTTACTCATGCAATCTAATCTGATCGTTCAATTACTTGGAGTCTACAAAATCAATGGAACTTCTGATGTCCATCTTATTGAGTTGAACATTAACGCTTCACCAACGGATGTCGACGTATCTTCCTTTACACAAAAAGACGATAAGCTTCCTAAAGATAGTTGGCAAACGGCATATGATGAACATTTCTTAGATGAGGACGGAACACAAGTCATAGGCACATTTATTGAACAGGATAATTTGATAGGAGATATAACACGAATAGCATTTTTCATGTATTTCATTGATTTTTGTAAGCCTCTATTAAGTCAATATGGCGAAATAACGCTTCCCGAGCCAACTTCAATGCCTGAAAGATTATCAAAAATTATTCCATATGAACAAGTTGATTAATTGAGAATTATGCAAAGTAATAAAATCCGAGGTTGATGAATATCGTTGAACTAAGTACAGTTAATCTATTGAGGTTTTCTTAATGATGAATTCTTGGTTAAAGTCGATTTTTGTAGAACCACACTACTAAAGTTAAATTGTATAAAAGAATGACTGACCAGACTATAGAATTCAAAAACTTGATTCTCTCAAACACAGAAATCGCACCTTCGGGTGCGATTTATTCATTGATGAAGTTCTCGATGATTTTGAACACATCGTTTCGATAATCAGGATCATCCAAAATGCGATGCCCTGCACCTTCGAGAAGGTATTTCTTCTTTTTGGGATATGGGATGTTCTCATAGGCATAATCGCTTGATCTCGGCGGAATGGTCTGATCCGCTGTGCCATGGAAAATCAGAGTCGGAATATCAATGTTCTTCAGCAATGGTTTTCCTAATGCGATTACTTCGGTAAAGGTTCCTTCAAAATGCTTGGGAAGTGGCGGGTAGGGACCTTTGGGAGGCAGAGGTTTGATGGTTCTGGGAACAAACTTACCGGCCACATATCTTTTCACCGTATTGAACGTGATATACTCAAATGCCGGAGCAATCATGATCAGCTTCTCAACATTATACTTGGATGCACAGGCTGTTGCGATCACACCGCCCATCGAATAACCCAACAAGGCTACCTTGCTGCCCCGTTGAAGGGCTTCCTCAATCGCCATTTCCGCCCGCTTGATCCACATGTGCGGATCGGTGTCATCCGGATTGGACTGATCGAACAGCTCCGGAAACATCAGGTCGACATTCTTTTTATTGAAATACGCTTTGAGAAAGTCAAACTCATGAGTCCGACGTTCCCCAAAGCCGTGAATACATACCAGGGTCAACGGTTTTTTAAACAATTTCTGTAAAAAGTTCATACAATCACCTGGACTAAGTATACCACAGGCATGCGAATTTTCGATTGAAAGTTCGCGTTTGTGTTGTATAATAGTAAAGGTTACAAAAAGAGGACAAAACGATGGAAAACAACAAAATTCTGGTAGAAATTTCAGCTCGCCACGTGCACGTGAGCGAAGAGCACCTGGCCATATTGTTTGGTGAGGGATATAAACTGACACCCAAGAAAGACCTGTCTCAGCCGGGTCAGTACGCCTGTGAAGAACGCGTCGATTTAGTCGGGGAACGCGGTACGATTAAAAACGTGACTATTTTAGGACCGACCCGCCCGTCATCGCAAGTGGAAATCACGGCGACCGAAGCCCGTACTTTGGGCGTTAAAGCGCTGATCCGTGAATCCGGCCTGATTGATGGCACCTATGGCTGTACGTTGGTTGGTCCGAAAGGTTCCGTCGTCTTGGACAAAGGCGTGATCGTCGCCAAGCGTCACATCCACGTCACTCCGACGGAAGCCGCAGCTTACGGAGTTTCGGACAAAGAAATCATCATGGTCAAAGTGACTTCCGACGATCGCTCGCTGATCTTTGGGGACGTTGTCGTGCGTGTCAGTGAGAAATTTGCCGGTGCGATGCATATCGATACCGACGAAGCCAATGCGGCGGGTTTAAGCGGGGCTGTTTTTGGAGAGATCATTCGTGGGTAAGTCGGCGTTGTCCGGCTTTTTACTTTTATGATGTTACCGATCAATCGCGATGAAATGACAGCGTTGGGATGGGATCGTCCCGACTTCATCTTAGTCAGCGGGGATGCGTATGTCGACCATCCTTCTTTCGGCGTGGCCATTATCTCACGCACGTTACAAGCGCATGGCTATAAAGTCGCGATTTTACCTCAGCCCGACTGGCGCAAAACAGATGAATTCAAACAATTTGGCCAACCCCGGCTCGGCTTTCTGGTTACCTCCGGAAACATCGACTCGATGGTCAACCATTACAGCGTTTCACGCAAAAAACGCGATAAAGACCAATATACCGACAACGGTGAAACCGGCAAGCGACCTGATCGGGCAGTCATCGTGTACAGCCAGTGCATTCGCCAATCCTATCCCGACTCACCGATCATTTTGGGCGGTATCGAGGCCTCATTGCGCCGCTTGGCCCACTATGATTACTGGGATGACAAAGTGCGCAAATCGATCCTGATTGATGCGGGAGCCGATATGATCGCCTACGGCATGGCCGAATCGACGATCGTGGATATCGCCGATGCTCTTGAGGGCGGCTTGCCCATCGAGACCGTCACTTATATCCGCGGGACGGCGTGGAAGACCAAAGACAAAGACATGCTGCCGAAAGATGGCGTGATGCTTCCGTCGTTTTATGATATACGAAATGATAAACGTACTTACCTCGCCAGTTTTCAGACGAAAATGGCCAATCAGGATGCCGTCTGGGGCAAAACCATGATCGAACCGCAGGACAGCTGGTATGTCGTGGTCAATCCGTTTCCGCTGCCATTATCGCGCAGGGACATGGATCATGTATACTCTTATCCCTATACCCGCCAGGCACATCCGCAATATAAAAACATCCCGGCCTTCGATGAAGTGCGTTTCAGCCTGATTTCCAATCGCGGCTGCTTCGGTTCGTGCACGTTCTGTGCACTGACCGCCCATCAGGGACGGACGATCTCATCAAGAAGCCATGATTCCTTGCTTCAGGAAGCCCAGATCATCACCAGGCAACCCGACTTTAAAGGGTATATCCACGATGTCGGCGGACCGACCGCTAACTTTCACCGTCCCAGCTGTGACAAACAGATCGATCACGGCATGTGCAAACACCGCGAATGCTTACATCCCGAACCGTGTGACCGGCTGATCGTCGACCACACCGAATATGTGACATTGCTGAGAAAACTTCGGGCGATCCCCAAAGTCAAGAAAGTATTCATCCGCTCCGGCATCCGCTATGACTATTTACTATACGATAAAGACGATTCCTTCTTTGACGAACTTGTCGAACACCACATTTCCGGTCAGCTCAAAGTAGCGCCGGAACATGTCTCCGATAAAGTGTTGGACGCCATGGGGAAACCACGTAAGAAAACATACGAAGCCTTTGTGGCGAAGTATGAGATGAAAAACCGCAAATTCAAGAAAGATCAGTTTTTAGTACCGTATCTGATGAGTTCACATCCGGGCAGTGATCTGACGGAAGCCATCGAACTGGCGGTATACTTAAAGAAAATCAACTTTGTTCCCAAGCAGGTTCAGGATTTCTATCCGACCCCGGCCACGGTATCCACATGTATGTACTATACCGGCATCGACCCGCGCACCAACAAGCCCATCTATGTGGCCAAGAAGTCCAAAGAGAAAGCCATGCAACGGGCATTGATTCAGTATCATTATCCGCAGAATTACGATTTGGTCAAAGAAGCGCTGACGTTAGCCGGAAGGACGGATTTGATCGGGGATAAGCCGGGCTGTCTGATCCGGGCGAATCGGCCGAAAGTAAATAAAACCGTTAAGCGGTAATGTTTCATGTTCCAATCAATCGTTGTATAATAAAAATGACAGAGGTGACATCATGATCATACAAAGCAAGCGCATTTGGATTGCCAGCCAGTTTATCCGTGCGCAACTCAAGATTGAAAATGGCAAGATTCTCGCCGTATATCCTTACCAGACCTTGTCGGCCGATATCGATGTCGGAAATGACCGGATCATACCCGGATTTATCGATGTTCATGTTCACGGAGCGTATGGATTTGATACCAACGACGCAACTGAAGAAGGTCTGATCAAAGTACTCCAAGGGATACCTTCGGAAGGCATTACCTCATTTCTGCCGACGACCGTGACCCAAAGTGAAGAAGTACTGACCGCCGCATTGAAGAATGTGGTCAAAGTCGCAAAACAGAAACCGGCAGGAGCCGAGATTTTAGGCGTTCATTTTGAGGGTCCGTATCTCAATGTCGAATACAAAGGCGCCCAGCCGCAAGAGCACATCGTTGCTCCGGATATCGGACAGTTTCAACGGTATCAGGTTGCGGCTCAAGGCATGATCAAACTGATCACCATGGCCGTCGAAAAGGATGAGGATCACCGGCTGACCCGGTATCTGAGCCAAAACGGAGTGGTCGTATCGATGGGTCACAGCGGCGCTACCTATGATCAGGCCATCATGGGCATTGCCAACGGGGCGATGAGCATGACCCATGTGTTTAACGGGATGAGCCGTTTTTCACACCGTGACCCGGCACTGACCGGAGCGGCCATGCGTACGCGGGATGTTTATGGGGAAATCATTACCGATGGCAATCATGTGCATTGGGCGGCGGTCAACACGCTGATGATGTCCAAGGGCAAAGACCACAACATCATGATTACCGATGCGTTGTGCACCAAAGGTTGTGCTCCGGGCGAGTTTGAACTGGGCGGCCATCGCATTGAAGTGAAAGAGAACGGAAGTGCCTATCTGTACGGAACCAATACACTGGCCGGCAGTACGCTTCGCTTCATCGACGGATTTCGCAATCTGATCGAAAAGGCGGAAGTCCCGTTTGAATATGCCGTCAATGCCTGCACGCTCAATCCGGCCCGGATGTTACGGGTAGATGACCGTAAAGGACGGATCGCGGCCGGATTTGATGCCGACCTTGTCGTTTTAAGTGATGATTATCAGATCAGACAGACATATTGTTTAGGGAAAGCCATGCTATAAGCAAAGGGGACATGTATGAAACATATTTTTATCGTCAACCCCACTTCCGGCGGCGGGAAACCGGCCGCACTGATTCCAGTGATTCATGAGTATTTTATAGACAAAAAAGAAAGTTATGAAGTGTTTCTGACAGAGCGAAAGGGTCATGCGACCGATATCGCAAAACGTTACAGCATCAAGGATGATGTGACACTGTATGTCGTCGGGGGAGACGGAACCGTATTTGAAGTGCTTAACGGGCTCAATGATTCTGTGCCGATGGCAATCATTCCGGCCGGAACCGGCAATGATGCTTTCCGCATGCTGGGATTGGAACCGATGGATGTCAAAGATGTATTGATTCAGACAATTGAGGGGAAATATGTCAAGGCTGACTACGGACTTGCCAACGATCAGCGTTTTATCAACTGTTCGACCATGGGCATGGACGCCGATGTCGGAGAGTTTGCGGAGCGCATCGGTAAGAAACTGCCGATCCCGCGTACGTTGGTCTATGGAATCAGTGCGCTGTTTGTCGTATTCAGACCGAAGACCATCGATTTGGAAATTGATTTGGGAAACAAGAAAATCCTTCAGAAATCATTACTGGTCGCCGTGATGAACGGCCGTTGGTATGGCGGTGGATTCCAGCCGGCACCGATGGCATCGATTCAGGACGGAAAACTGGATGTATGCATGGTTTCGGATGCATCGCTGTTTCGGATATTCCAGCTGTTGCCAATGTACTTTAAAGGCACCCATGTCGGAGTCAAAGAAGCCACCTTTTTACAGGCGGACAGTTTTACGCTGTCGACCGGCGGACGGGTCGTCCAGGTCGGTTTTGACGGGGAAAACAGCAAACAAAGCCGTATCGTATTTAAACTGATGAAACTGGCTCTGACGCTGAAAGTACCGAAGAGTTCGACCTTACGGGAGGATCTGTGAGGTTAGAAAATGAATATCTGAAAGCACAGTTTGTGGCCAAAGGGGCACAGATGAGCTCTCTGATATTCAAAGATACTCAGACGGAATATATATGGTCGGCAGATCCGCGATTTTGGGGTTATCACAATCCGACCCTGTTTCCGATCGTCGGCTCTTTGACTGATCAGACACTGATGTTGAACGATCAGCAATACAAAATGAAACAGCACGGTTTTGCCCGGCTGTTCGATTTTGAACTGATTGAAAGCAGTGATGTGAGCTGCCTTTGGCAGCTTACGGACAATGACCAAACATTGAGCCAGTATCCGTTTCGTTTTGCACTGACGATCCGTTATACCCTTGAGAGCAAGCGGGTATTAGTCGATTATTCGATTGAAAATCACTCGAAGGAATCCATGCCGTTTCAGTTCGGACTGCATCCGGCGTTTCGTGTTCCTTTGACATCCGACTCGGTATTGGAAGATCATCGGATCGAGTTTCATCCGCAGACGGACTTGCGATTTTATGGTGAAACGGACGTGATGAAGTCGGTATCTTCGATCCCATTATCCGAAGCGATGTTTGAGGAGCGGCCGACCTGGCTGTTTGAAGATGTGCTTGCTCCGTATGTATCATTATCTGACGGGAAGCACGGGATCAAAGTCAGTTGTGCCGGATATCGCTGGCTGGCATTTTGGAAACCGCTGAAAGCACCGTTTATATGTATAGAACCGTGGCACGGCCATGGAGATATGAGTAAAGTTACAGTTCCTTTTTATCAGAGAGAGGGAACACTGTGTTTGCCTGCCGGTAAGCACTGGGTCACGTCGTATACGCTTGAACCGTTTTGAAAGGGGAAATCACCATGTTCACGATTATTATCAAAGAGAATACGCAGGAAATGGCAGTGGCTGCCTTTGAGGTTTTAAGAGAAGTTCTGGATAAAAAACCCAATGCGGTCTTAGGTTTGGCCACCGGATCATCGCCAATCGGACTTTATCGGAAGATGATCGAAGATCATAAACAGACCGGCCGCAGTTACAAGGATGTCGTAACGTTTAACCTGGATGAGTATGTCCACATCGAACGCAATCATCCGCAAAGCTATTATACGTTTATGAAAGAGCATTTGTTCGATCATATCGACATCGATCTCGCTAATGTGCACATTCCAAATGGAAATGCGGCGGATTTTGATATCGAAGTCAAACGCTATGAGGATGAACTGAATAAATTTCATGTGGATCTTCAGGTTATGGGGATCGGTTCCAACGGGCACATCGGATTTAACGAACCGGGCACACCATTTACCGCACTTACTCATGTCGAAGCGCTGAAAGAGTCGACACGTAATGATAATGCCCGCTTTTTTGCTTCGATTGATGATGTTCCGACCCATGCGGTCACGATGGGAATCGCTTCGATCATGAAGGCCAAGAAGATTTTGCTGCTTGCTTCGACCAGTTATAAAGCCAAAGCGATCGCAGCCATGATCCACGGGCCGATTACCGAAAACTGTCCCGCCAGTATTCTTGCGAACCATCCGGATGTCGTCGTGATCGTGGATAAAGCGGCAGCGTCACTGATAGCGGATGAAAAGTATTAAATTTATTGCCTGTGACTTGGATGGTACGTTGCTGACGGACAATAAGGATATGCTGGTTGCCACCGTAAACAGCCTGATGGAAGCTCAGAAAAAGGGAATACGTCTGATTTTGGCTTCCGGCCGCAATGCATCGATGATTGCGCCTTATGCTGAGCAACTTCAACTGGAACAGTATGGCGGCTATATCGTCGGTTGTAACGGACATCACATCATTGATGCAAAGAAGGGGTTTCGATTCGAGAATGAATCTTTGGACGTGGAGACATCAAAGAAGATTTTTGCCTTCGCAAAAAAATATCATCTTCAGATGTTGGCTGAACATGCCCGGGGATTTTATATTTATGTGCCGAAATCTTTGTTTCCGGTAAAGATATTCGTCGAGTATCTTAAGCAGCGTCATAAACTGAAGAAGAAACATCAGGCGGCCTACTCTGTTTTGGGCGGGTTTATGATGAGTTCACAGTCATATGTCAATAATGTATCAAGACTTCAGGACATCAAAGAGCCTTGTGTGAAAATCGGATTGACTCATTTTTCGGGGATACTGAGACATGCCATCCGGAGAATGGACCATGAGTTGAAAGAACAACTGAATATCATGAACGTAACCTCCTATTGGATCGATATCATGCCTAAAGGCATCGATAAGTCGGCGGCTATCGAACAGATATTGACGGTCAATGGACTCGGTTTTGAATCTCTGATGGCCTTTGGAGATGCGGAAAATGACATTCAAATGATCAAAAAGGCAGGTGTAGGGGTCGCCATGGGGAATGCGATGGAACTCATTCAACTGAGTGCCGATCAGGTCACCGCTTCCAATGAAGAGAACGGTATCGGGTTAGTCGTAGACCGATTATTAAAAGTAATTCTTTAGTCATTTCGATGGGCATTTAAGAAATCTGTGATATACTAAAAAAAGTAAGGAGGTATACCTATGCGTGTAGTCAATAGTGAAGAGTTTGCTCAGGCAACAGCCCATGGCGTCGTGTTGGTTGATTTCTATGCCGATTGGTGCGGACCTTGTAAGATGGTTGCACCGGTCCTCGAACAATTAAAAACAAAGTATGCAGGGAAACTGGATATTATCAAAGTGGATGTTGATGTGGAAGGATCGTTAGCTCAAAAGTACGGTGTCATGTCAATTCCGACGATGATTTTGTTTAAAGATGGCAAGCCGGTCGGTCAGACGATGGGGTTCCAGGCGTTACCGATGCTTGAAAAGTTCGTAGCCAAAGCCGGGTTATAGTCACCGCAAAATCTGAAGCAGCAATGCTTCTTTTTTGTTTATTTTTATTAAACTTTTTGTTCGATAAGGTTGCATTGCAATTTTTTTTGTGTATAATATGAGGTGTGTTTATCATATCTGATTCAAATGTTTAGAATTACTAAACATCAAAGGGGTGAAGTTATGAATATCGGCCAAAGAATCAAGCAATTACGCATAAAAAACAATCTGACCCTGGAAGAATTGGCCAGCCGCTGTGAACTGACCAAAGGATTTCTTTCCCAATTGGAACGGGATCTGACGTCACCGTCCATATCGACGCTAAATGATATTGTTGAAGCTTTGGGTATGACACTCGCACAGTTTTTCCAGGAAGAAAAACCGGAGAAAATCGTGTTTACCCAAGAAGATTTTTTCGTTGATGAAAAAGAAGGGACGACTGTTACCTGGATCGTTCCCAATGCCCAGAAAAATGAGATGGAGCCGATCCTGCTGGAAATTCAGCCGGGTCAGACGTCCTTTACCTTGTCTCCGCATGAAGGAGAAGAGTTTGGCTATGTGCTGGTCGGTAAGTTGCTGTTGGTAGACGGAAACAAGCAGTTTGTGTTAAAGAAGGGTCAGACGTTTTATATCAAAGGAAGCAATGATCACTTTTTGAAAAATGACGGGAATGTGATTGCCAAAGTGCTTTGGATCTGTACCCCGCCGATCTTCTAGAAGGAGCATGTATGAGAAAACTGATTCAGTTTAAAAATGTCGTCAAGGATTTTGACGGACAGCTGGTGCTTAAAGGGATCAACCTGGACATCATGGAAAATGAGTTCGTTACCTTGCTGGGACCTTCCGGCTGTGGGAAAACGACTCTGCTTCGGATTTTGGGAGGTTTTATCGAACAAACCGAAGGTCAGGTGTTTTTCGATGATATCGAAATCAGCAAAGTACCGCCGTACAAACGGGAAATCAATACCGTTTTTCAACGGTATGCCTTGTTTCCGCATATGAATGTTTTTGATAACATCGCCTTCGGTCTTCGCATCAAGAAGACTTCGGAGAATATCATCAAGCAGAAGGTGACCAAGATGCTCAAACTGGTCAACCTGGAAGGATATGAGAACCGGGCTGTGACCTTGCTTTCGGGCGGTCAGCAGCAGCGCGTCGCGATCGCACGTGCTTTGGTCAACGAACCGATGGTTCTGTTACTGGATGAACCGTTAGGTGCGCTGGATTTGAAACTGCGCAAAGAGATGCAGTTGGAGCTTAAGAAGATTCAGAAGGAAGTCGGGATTACTTTTATTTATGTTACCCATGATCAGGAAGAAGCACTGACTATGTCGGATAAAATCGTGGTGATCAATGAAGGTGAAATCCAGCAGATCGGTACGCCTACGGATATTTACAATGAGCCGGAGAACCGTTTCGTGGCTGATTTTATCGGCGAATCCAATATCATCGAGGGAATCATGATCGATGATTACCGTGTGTTTTTCGACGGAATCGAATTTGAGTGTGTGGATTACGGATTTGAAGATAACGAGGAAGTCGACATTGTCATCCGGCCGGAAGATTTGGATATCGTCACACCGGAGATGGGAAAACTGACCGGCCGCGTCGTTTCGTCGCTGTTTAAAGGGGTTCATTTTGAAATCGTCGTAGCCACCGCTAACCGTAAGTTCATCGTTCATACGACCGATAACTCGCCGGTGGGCAGTGAAGTCGGGTTGCATTTCTTTAAAGAAGACATTCATGTCATGTCAAAGATGGGGACGTACTGATCATGAGAGCGTTTCGTAATCTGGTCAAACCGTATATGTTCTGGATGTCGGTATTTATCGTCATCCCGATGCTTTTGATCGTTTTGTACGCCTTTACCAGCCGCGGCAACGATGTGCTCACGTTTAAATTTACATTTGATAACTTTATCAAGTTTATCGATCCGATATTTCTGAAAGTGTTGACCAAATCGTTGCAGATTGCTTTTGTGACGACTTTGGTCAGTATCATTCTGGGCTATCCGGTCGCTTACTACGTGGCGAACACCAACGAGAAGTCACAGACTCTGTTGATTTTGCTGATCACCATTCCGATGTGGATCAATATGCTCGTCCGGACATATTCTTGGATCGGTATACTCTCCGATAACGGACTGTTAAATACAGTACTGAAAGCTGTGGGTTTAGCGCCGGTCAGCCTGATGTATACTGATTTTGCGGTTACCTTGGGTATGGTGTATAACTTTATGCCGTTTATGATTTTATCGATATATACCGTGTTGGCAAAGATGGATAAAGCATTGATTGCCGCCAGTTATGATTTGGGAGCCAATCGGTTGCAGACATTCTTGCGGATCGTTTTCCCACTTTCGATCCCCGGCATCATTTCGGGCATTACGCTGGTGTTTCTGCCGGCAGTGTCGACCTTTGTCATTCCGAAGTTTCTGGGTGGGGGAAACTACATGCTTATCGGGAATCTGATTGAAAATCAGTTTATCACGGTCGGTGAATGGAACTTCGGCAGTGCCATCTCACTGATCATGGCCATGGTCATCATGGGTTCGATGATGTTGACACGCAAACTTGACCGAAATGTCGAAGAGAGCGACAAAGGTGTCAATAACGGAAACGGAGGTGTCATGTATGGTCGGCAGTAAGCAGGCGAAGTGGTTACCGTTTTTTCTGATTTCAACCACCTTATTGTTTTTCTACTTACCGATTCTGATCATGATCGTGTTTTCGTTTAACGGTTCACGCTCACTCACCAACTGGGCCGGTTTCTCCACCCAATGGTATACACAGCTGTTTAACAGCCGTGATATGATGTCTGCCGTGATGACGACCGTGTCGATCGCGTTGATTTCGACGATCATTTCGACCATTGTCGGAACGATTACCGCCATTGGTTTGTCTAAAAGTAATAAGGTTATTAAGGAAATCGTACTGATGGTCAGCAATCTTCCGATACTCAATCCGGAAATCGTAACGGCCATCGGACTGATGTTATTGTTCTCTGCCTTTGCGATTCGCAGAGGATTTGCAACCATGCTGCTGGCCCACATTGCTTTCAGTATACCGTATGTCATATTAACGATTTTACCGAAACTGCGTACATTGGATCCTAACATTGCTGAGGCAGCGATGGACTTGGGTGCCACCCCTTGGCAGGCACTGATCAAGGTCATTGTCCCTCAAATCACTCCGGGAATCGTGGCCGGGGCACTTATTGCATTTACGATGTCGTTTGATGATTTTGTGATTTCTTACTTTGTTACGGGCAATGGAGTGAAGAACATCTCCATTCTTGTATATACGATGTCGAAGCGGATCAATCCGACGATCAATGCGCTATCGACCATCTTGGTTGTGATTATTACGATTGCGTTGGTTTTAGTCAACGTATTGCCTATGTTACGAAAGAAAGAGAGGATTGCGATCGAATGAAAAAATTATTAGTAGCATTGATGGTATTGGGATTTGCATTGACCGGCTGTACGGACTCTTCAAAAGAAGTTTTAAAGGTGTACAACTGGGGAGAGTACATTGATGAATCCGTGATCAGTGAGTTTGAACAGCTGTACAACGTACGAATCATTTATGACTTGTTTGAATCCAATGAGATGATGTACACCAATCTGTTGGGCGGGGAAGTGTATGATGTCATGATTCCTTCCGACTACATGATTGAGCGACTGATTGCCGAGGGGCGGATCCAAAAACTGGATTTCACGAAAATCCCGAACTATGCGGGAGTTATGGATAATTTGAAGGGGCTGGATTACGATCCCAATCAGGAGTACTCTGCGCCGTATTTCTGGGGCAATGTCGGCTTGGTTTACAATACCGAAGTCGTATCCGAGGAAGATCTCGAAGCCGGCTGGGCTGTTTTAATGAATGAAAAGTACAAAGGACGCGTGTACTTCTACGATTCTGAGCGGGATGCATTTATGATCGCTTTGAAAGCGTTGGGATTCTCGGCAAATACAGCGGTTGCTGCACAATTGGAAGCAGCCTACAACTGGCTGCTGAGTTTTGATGCTACCATGGATCCGGTATATGTTACCGATGATGTCATTGACAATATGATCGGCGGTATGAAAGATATTGCGGTCATGTATTCCGGGGATGCCACGTATGTCATTTCTGAGAATGAGAGTCTGGCTTACTTTGTTCCTGAAGAGGGAACGAATCTGTGGGTCGATGCGATGGTGATATCGAAGGATGCAAAGAATGTAGATTTGGCTCATAAGTTCATCGACTTTATGCTGTCGAAAGATATCGCTTATCTCAACACGGCGTATGTCGGTTATACGACGACGATTCAACAAGTGTTTGATGAAGTGACCGGTCCTGATGGGGATTATGAAGGTTTTGATTCCTATGTTCCGCGTACCGATAATCCGTTGGATGAGGTGTTCAGATACAATGAGAATACCAAGAAAATCCTGTCCGATTACTGGACCTTGGTGAAGGCGCAGTAGGTATTTTCGGAGGCTTTCGGGCCTCCTTTTTTGTGTAAAGATTTTCCTTTTGCTGTTGCATTTTAGGGGTTGGTTCGTTATAATAAAAAGGCACAGCGACAACGGTTCCTTAGCCAAGTGGTAAGGCAATAGACTGCAACTCTGTGATCATCGGTTCAAATCCGATAGGAACCTCCAAGTTTTTCGGGGATGTGGCGGAATAGGCAGACGCAACGGACTTAAAATCCGTTGATGGTAACATCGTGTGGGTTCAAGTCCCACCATCCCCACCATTTTTATGGATAGACATCTTGCATAAGGTGTGATTCTATGTTAAAATGTACAAGCCGCGATTTTCTTATGCGCCCATAGCTCAACTGGATAGAGCGTTTGACTACGGATCAAAAGGTTGGGGGTTCAAGTCCTCTTGGGTACGCCAT
>DDYT01000044.1 GCA_002348095.1 Erysipelotrichaceae bacterium UBA2227
TGAAGTGCACCCAATAAAGTAGACACTTAAAAAAGTGCCTACTTTTTGTTTCATCTTCTTCGTGTGTTATAAAAGATTAACCATGACTTCACTATTTTGATGTATTCTTCATGAGATTTGATATCATTATTGCATAGAGTTTCTTTCTTCAGTAATGAATGAAAACTCTCTATAACTGCGTTATCAAGTGGGGTTCCTTTTCTGGACATAGAAATAAGTATTCCCCTTGATTCACACACAGTGTGGTATTCAGTTGAAATATACTGAAACCCTTGATCCGAGTGGAGGACCAGTCCACTTGGATCTTTTGTTTTCTTAAGCGCTTTATGAAGGGTATCCATGACCAACTTAATATCATTCCTGTTACTTATTTGATAACCAATAATCTTCTTTGATTGTAAGTCGAGTATCGTACTTAAGAAGGATCTTTTCCCTGCATAATCAAGATACGTTACATCCGTTGTCCAACCTCTTTGATTGAAGTTTCTCTGAAGTAAGTCGGGTCTAATCATTCGCTCCATTCTAACTTTGTGACCATTTCTTTGTTGGTTCTTGATGTAAAGAGGCTGTATTCCATATTTATTCATGATTCTTAGCACTTTCTTAGCGTTATAGATAATTCCATACGTCTCTCTAAGCTCATCTGTTATACGTCGATAGCCATAGGTTTTCATGCTTTGATTAAAGATGCGCCTAATAAGTTTATAATCTTCATAATCTTTGTCAGGCACATTGCGATACTTATAATAGGTTTTTGGACTGATTTCAAGAACCTCACACATCAGTCCGAGTCGATGGACCCCTTTGTATGTGTTGATGAAATTTATTTTCTCTTTTGTTCTTGACTGACTAAGAAGTCCCGGAATTTTTTTAATATTTCATAGCGCTCTTTATAGTCTTTAGCTTTTGACCCAACCGATCTTCCTCGCTTAACTGTTCCTAATGCTCCACGTCGCTTGTTGATGAACGACCACGTGCGTATTGTTCCTACTGGAATGCCATACTTATTAGAAAGATAGCCCGCACTTGATCCTTCTCGATATTCCTTCAAAACCTTATTCATAAACTCTAACTCATATCTTCGAAATTTCTGTCCTTTCTTTGCCACACAAAAACACCTCCATAATCCAATTATAGAGGTATTTTATGATTGACTACTCCTAGCTATTTTATTTACTTGTCTACTAAACGGGGTGCAGTCTAATATTGCGATTTTTCGATTTATGCTGTTTATTCTTCCTTGAATACTCTTATTCCGCGACTGTAGGTCTCACTGATGATAATTTGGGGATTGGTGATTACAATATCGGCATCATTTCCTACTTCAAGCAATCCTTTGCTTTTAAGATTTAAAAGGTTTGCGGGATTTTTACTGACAGAGTTGATACAGGTAGGCAAATCGAGATGGGTGTGGTGAATCAGATTCCTCAACATCGTATCCATTCGATTGGAACTGCCTGCAAGTCTTCCGTTAAGCAGCCGACCTGAACCATGCTCATCAATTTCAACCGTTCTGTCTTTCAGCTGATGAACTCCCATAGGCAAGCCCTTAAAAGCAACCGCATCGGTGACCGTAATCAGCTTGTCCTTGCCTTTCATTTTACCCAAAACATTAACAAGGGCAAAGTCAACGTGAACACCATCTGCAATGACTTCGGCATACATATGATCAAAGGTAAGTGCAGCACCGATCAGCCCTGGCTCACGATGATGTAATTGAGGCATTGCATTGAACGTATGCGTGAAGTTCTTCGCTCCATGTTTTGCGGCTTCGGCAGCCATATCGAAACTGGCCCCGGAATGTCCAAGAGCAACGATAATATCGTGTTTTGAGCAGAACTTGGTCACTTCAAAATCTGCATCATGTTCAACGGCAAGAGCAATCATTTTTAACTGACCCGGAGCAATGTCCATCAGTTCTTTGATCTTTTCGATCGAAGGTGTCAGTATCAGACTGTCATTTTGAGCACCTTTATACTGTTTTGAAATAAATGGACCCTCATTATGGATGCCTAAGGGATGACTGGCTTGCGGATTTGAACGTATAAAATCATTCAAAATTTTATAACTTTCCGTAAGGGAATCCCACGGAGCAGTAGAACTGGTCAGCAAGTAGGAAGTTACACCTTCTTTAGGTAAGGTTTCATTCCATATTTTAAGGCCTTCTAATGTTGCATAATTAACATTGCATCCGTGATAGCCATGGCAATGTAAATCAATAAATCCCGGCAGTACCCACTGTTGATCAACATCATAAGGATCATTGTAATGGAGGTAAGGGGCAATCTCTTTAATCTTTGATCCCTCGATTACTACTTGCAAAGGTTGAAACTTCTCTTGATACCAAATATTTTTACTTTGAATAATCATAAGTGCCTCCACAGTAATTGTACAAAAGGGATCCGTGACTGAATCCCTTTTGCACATCATTTCTACTCAATTCTATTCTTTAAAAAGGGGGGATTGAATTACAACATCAACATAATATAAGCATAAGCCAGGCTGACAATACTAAGCACAACGCCGATAACAGCTATTTTTCTTTCCGGACTTGAAGGATTCGTCCTTACAAGCGCAGTGAAACAGAGGATGACTGACAACAGACTGATCAATCCGTAAAAACTTATAAACAGCGATACAATGGAGAGATAAAATCCAATATATGCCAGATTGTATTTTTTACTTACACTTTCATCCGTTGTCATAGTATTCTCCTTTACTTCTTTATTATAAACGATAGATTCTGTCAGCATATTTATGATGCTTAGAAATATTATTCTCAAGTCCGCCTTCGATATTGGAACTAATCCGAATATCACATTCTAGGTCTCTGCTGACCATTTTCTCTACTACACTGTAAATGATTGATTGAACAATAGCCACCGAAGCCATCGATGAAGTGGGACAAATTTTTTCTTTCATATCACCGACACGCAAGGCAGCATCGCCATCCGGTGTCAACGTATCAATACATACATCAACGATCCCATAGAGTTTATGTCCGCTGGGATGTCTTGACTTCAAATTTCCGGATGCAGTTACCGAAGTAATGCCGATAAGCTTGGCACCCTTCTTCTTTGCGTCAAGAGCTACATCAATAGGTAACGGATTTATTCCCGAATGTGAAACGACGATCACAGTATCTTCCGGTCGGATGTCGACCTTTCTCATCAGAATCTCACCGACACCTGTGACTGACTCGTAAATTCCCATCGCCGGATCGCGAATGACCTTTGTGGCAAATAGACCGCCTGCACGCTCAACGATTTCTAGAGCTGTGGCGATTGAGTGACCGCTACCAAAAACCTGAACAATTCCCTTATGAACCAGTGTATCGCAAATTATTTCAGCAGCTCTGTCAATTTGACCAAATTGGGTTCTGTCAATCTCAATCAGCTGATCAATAGCTGTAGAAATGAATTTGCTGTTCATCCAAAGATTCCTCGAATAAACATTGCAATCAAACCGGCTAACGGCCCATAAAGGGAGTAGTCATTACCGGATACTACCAACATACGGTTTTGAATGGTATTTTCAAAGAAAGCAGAAGAATAACCAACAAGGAATACCATGGCTACAGCGGCAACTGCAGTACCGATAATTGCACCTCTTAAACCGCCTTGTGCATCCGCAATGATCGACGCAGTACCACACTCAAAGAAACAAGTGATGACCAACGGAACGACCATGATACCAAACAGATTGATCGAGTTCAAATAGAACATCAGCGGAACGGACACGAACATTGCAGTTAAGAATCCGATAATCAAAGCATTGGGCTTATAAGGGAATAACAATGGGCAGTCATATGCCGGAATTGCATTCGGAATAACTTTTTTGGAAATGCCTTCGAAAGCCGGAACGATTTGATTGATTAACATTCTGACACCTTGCAATAAAACAAGTAAACCAACGCCGAAGCGCAAGCCCATATTAATTGCATAAGCAAAAATCGGAGTACCGGCATAAGCAGCGATTTTACCACCAAAAGCGAAATCGATGATTAAGTATAACAAGAAAATTACGATAAAGCCGATAACAGAAATTTCTTTTAAGAAAGACAAGCGCTTCGGAATAGTTAAATCTTCAGTAGATTTTTCTTTGTTTCCGACAAGCTTAGCCACATTGCCAGAAATCAGACTGAGAATTCCGGTAGGATGTCCGAGCATCCATGTCTTATCATTGGTAACGTCCCAAACAAATTTCTTAAGAATCCAAGGAGCTAGCGACCAATACAAAGCAGAACAAATCGCGGCAAATACGATAAGTGTCGTACCGGTTAACCCGCCTTCAACGCCGGCAGCTGTAAAGGTAAGCGGGAACCACCAGAGAAAGTGACCAGTCAAGAATACAGTTTTGATTGGAGTGAAGCGAGCGATCATTAAGTGAATGATCAAACCGAAGAACATAGCCAATCCGGTTTCGGAGCCAAATTGCGTAATAAAAGATGCAGCATCGAGTCCGGTAGGGACTTCGGCTCCTGAAATCTGTCTGAAAACGATGTTTATGGAGGAAATCGAGTTGGCTAAAAAGCCAACGCCTTCCGTAAGCATGTACAAACCGACAGCAGCTAGTACAGCACCTTTGAATACATCTTCAAATCGCTTTTTCTGCAAGGCCAAGCCGATGGCGGCAATAAAGCCAATAAGTACAGGTGGGTTTCTGAAAACGTTGTTAACGATAAGATTCCAAATTTCTAACATAATTTTCCCTTTCTTTTTTTCGGTGTACAAATCAAACAGCAGTCAGTTTTTCAGTTCACCACCTCGATTCCATAGAATTCTCTCACTGTCTCACTTACCTCTGAAAGTGAAGAGGTTTTAGCCAGTTGCATGATGAACTTCACATCGCCGAAGTATTGAGCAACATTTTTGAGCAAATCAATGTGAGAGAAGTTATTTTCAGGTGCAATAACCAAGACCAAATGCGCGGGCTTGCCACTGAAATTGATTTCATCTTTTGATATCAAAAGTGAAACACCCAACCGATTGACGCCATGATCGCTGCTTGCATGTGGCATAGCAAAGTAATCGTTCAAAACGATGTAACTGTTATATTTCTCACACATGGAAATCATTGCATCAATGTACCTTGGCTCAATCACTTCTTTTGTCAGTAAAGGATCTGCAGCTAAACGGATTGCACTTCTCCAATCATCAATATTTTCCACAAATAGAATATTATCTTTAATAAGTTCCCAAATCATAATTACCCCTCATCTACGATAATATTTAAACACATAAATAATACAAATACAATACACATAATTGTGTAATGTATGCATATTAAGAACTATTTCTAAGATTAAGCTGGAATATCGTTGAATTTATGCTCGTTTAGACGGATAATCTGTTTGAATAATAGAAAACATGTAGTATAATTGTACTATCCATGAGGTGATCAAATGAAAATTGTGGCTGTATGCGGATTCGGTGTTGGGTCATCACTTTTGTTAAAAATGACCATTGATAAAGCTTTTAAATTACTCGGCTACGACCTTGAAGCCGAAAACACAGATCTTACGACAGCAAGAAGCATTGCCTGCGATGCGATTTTTACTTCTGTCGACATGGCTGAAGAATTTAGGGAAATCCGTAAAGTTCCCGTGTATGCAATTAAGAGTTATATGTCGGTTGATGAGGTAAAAAGAGCATTGGAGGACTTTATTCGAGTATACAAAGAACAACATTCATAGGGGGATCAATGAATAGTAATCTTAAATATCAACAAGTATATGACATATTAGCGAGCAACATCAAAAATGAGTTCTTTTTACCCGGACAAAAAATTCCTTCAGAGAACGAACTGGCCGAATCTTATAATGTGTCACGTGTAACCATCCGTAAAGCACTGGAACAGTTGGAAACAGAAGGATTGGTTGACAGAGAAAAGGGTAAGGGGACCTTTGTCAAACGCAAAACAATTGAAAAGAAAATGGGAAAGGTAGTCAGTTTTACCGAGAGCACGATCATGCTGGGAAACACTCCAAGCAGTAAATGCATTCATTTTGAGAAGAAACGAAGTCCGTTGATTGCTCAAAATTATCTGAACCTCAATGAAGGCGATGAAGTTTGGGCAATTAAAAGAATCCGGTATGCCAATGGTCTGATAGTACTTTATGAAGAATCCTACTGGGTCGATTCGGTGTGCGGTCAGCTGACCAAAGAAATCGCCGAGAGTTCGATTATCGGACATTTGAGAACTGTTGGAGTAAGATTGGGGTATGGAAAACAAGAGTTTATTGCGCTCAGTGCTGACGATGAACTTGCGGGATTTCTCGGAGTGAATGTTGGCTTTCCGTTGCTTAGATCGACAATGTCATTCTTTACCAAAAATGACGAACCCATTTTCATCGCCGTCAACTATTACAGAACCGATCGGGTAACGATCACTTCAACGAGATATATTGATGATTAATTGGTCTCAATGTTGAGTTTACATGACTTGCTGATTAATCTGTAGGTCCTTTTCACTAAAAACAGACTGCAGTAAAAGCACTGACCGGTGTAAATTTGGTTAGTGCTTTTATTTGACAATAAGGCGGTTATTTGCGCAATAGGATCAAACATAAAGGGTATTCTATTGAAGAGCAGGACAAAATCACCTGACTGACACAGTAGGTTAGGATTACGATATAGGACACAGAAATGTAATTTTTATTGGACAATCATGATCTGACTGTAAGAGGATTACGCATCAAGAGTTGATTCGTTATATCAGGGTGTCAGAATATATATAAATCGAAGGGTTGCATAATAAATCCGAACACAAGCAGAAGATAGCAGAGGATCTTCGCACAAAGTATCCAATAAGATAACTCATTGATGCATCACTCTCGCAGAAGTATCACAGATAAGACTGACATTGTTTTCTCATGACATAAGGGTATGATGAGCGTGTACAATGAATATAAGGAGGAATATCATGTACTTTATCGTGCCTGCAATTCTTTTGTTTGTCATTGGTTGGTTTGTTAAAGTCAAGAAGGTTACATGGCTTATCTCCGGGCACAACACTTCTTCCAAAACTGAAAAAGAAAAATATGACGTGAATAAACTCTGTCAATATTTTGGCAACTTCATTTATATTCTCGCTCTGATAACATTGGTATTAGCCGGTGCCAGCATGTTATTTAGTGATCAGCTGGAATTAATCGTTTGGATAGGGGTAGGAGTGCTTACGATCACCATCGTCGCAGGTATCATATACTTAAATACTGGAAACAGAGTCTTGAAAGACAAGGACTGATTCGTTTCTGCCAATGGTAAGACCTTGGCATTCTTCCAGCAATTTATGTTTATATTTCGATTCCATTGCAGTTTTAACTCCTTTGCGTTAATTAATGACAAATTGTGACAAAACATCTTGTGATTGTTTGCCTTATGATGTTAAAATTGACTCATCGAATGAGAGGGGACATCATGAAACATCATTATAGCTGGATTAAGACGTTAATCATCATCCTTTTAATTGCGGGTTGTTCTTCTGACGGTGGCGGAAATAACAAGGCCAGCACCCAAAACATCGCTGAACTCAATATCGGCGATCGAATTGTCGATACCGGTTGGACGTGGGAGTTCCGCCATGGCTATGGCTATAGTAATTATGGTACCAGCGAGAAAACCGAGCCGGTCGTCTGGATCGTTGTCGCAAAAGATCACTACGCAGCTGGGACAGTGACGTTGATCACTGAGAGCCTGCTTGGATTCTATGCATACGATTCATCCATCATTGACAGCGGACTGTTAGCAGGGAAAAATCAATGGAATCAAAGCGGTGAAACCAGACCCGGAGGCCTTCGCCCTTGGTTAAACTCCACAGGATTTCATCAGGGAGAAGGTTTCTATAACGCGTTCTCCGCTGATTTCAAGGGGATCGTCCTTGCGACTCAGGTTGAAAACAAAGAATACGATACCGGCAAATCCTATGTGACCACGGACAACGTCTTTATACCGTCACATACCGAAATGGGAGCCGCCGATCATGAAGGAACCTATGAAATCGGCAAACCCTATGAGTACTTCGTCGGTGCGGACTATATACGGCTGCGCGCCAAAATATTGGGTGAATCGTGGGAGCGGGATTATTGGACCCGCTCACCATACTCGGCCGGATATCGTCCGGTAGGGTCGGTAACAACCTCAGGCTATTACGTCAGTTACTTCGCAGATTTCAACAGCGTCGGAGTCCGGGCTGTAGTAAATGTCGGCTCCGGGGTCAAAGTAAGCAAAGAAGCGAACGAACAAGGTGTATTCGAAATTAAGTATTAATGATTACCAGAAGCTCATGTTTTCCGTGAGAAACCATGAGCTTTTTTTGGAAAACAGAAACAGAGATCTTTCTTGAGTTTTACAGACATGTCTAAATCAAATTTCAGGAATAAACAAAATGACAGCGTATAAAGTATTGAACATAACAATAATCACTTGTCAGGTTACATTAGATATGATGGAGAGGGAACAATGGACGATATTTTTATAATGCTTATTACAATTTTGATTATGACACTTGCGGTCAGATTTGTTCCGTATATATTGAAATATCAACAATCGAATTATAAGCATGAAAGTGGTATCGGACTGTTAAGATATCTGTTTGATACCGGAAGCTTTGGGGAAGCGCTCATTTTCTTTGAACTAGAAAAACTGCCTGTATACTCAAAGATTATGACGAATTTGTATATACCGACGGAAGACGGGACTACAGAAATCGATGTTTTATATATTGCTCCATCAGGTATTTATGTCATTGAAAGCAAGAATTACAGTGGATGGATTTTTGGTGATGAGAAAGCCAGAAACTGGACAGCTGTAATATACAAAACAAAGAATAAATTCTTGAATCCGATCTGGCAAAACAAGAAACATATCAAGTATCTTAATAAAATATTAACTGACGTTCAATTGCGATCCCTGATTGTATTTAGTGAACGCTGCGAACTTAAGAGAATTAATGTCGAAGAAGGTCATGTTATTAAAAGAGGCAAGTTGAGAAAAATTATCTTAAAAGAATCTGAGAAAGTAATTTTCTCTGATCAAGAGATTGATGATTTTTACAAAAAGCTGAAAGTATATAGTCTTAGAAGTGAAGAAGAGAAGATGCTGCATATAGAGCATGCGAAGAAATCAAAATAAATTACACAATAAATGACCTCCAACCTTCGTGTGGGTCATTCTTCATAAACATCTTTCCGATGACCGGCAGACACTGCCAATATGATTATTTCATCGTGAATCCATATACAGATGACTCGATAGCTGCCGATTCGGTATTTATACTGACCGCTAAGACCATATTTCAATGGGATTAATATAAACAACAGATCGGATATTCCATTCAGACTGGATTCGGTTTTTGTGATGATTGTTTTTGCGATGTGCGGATCAAGATTCTTCAGATCCTTCTTCGCTGACTCACTCCAAAGCAATCGCCACATATTACTTTAATCCAAACTCATCAAGCAACTCTTTCGATGTATAGCGCTTTGGATGTTGTTTGTTGTACTCCAACGCCTTCTGCGGTAGGGAACTGTCAAAGAAATCCGCAATATCCTCGAAAAGAGATTCCTTAATGATAGTTGAAAGCGGCTGATCTTGAAATTCCATGTAAAAATCCAATAGTTTTTGCTCTTCATCATTAAAACGAATGGTCGTTGTCTTTGTACTCATAACAAACCTCCTGATCGAGTATGTTGTATCACAATGTGCTACAAAAATTCAGTCATTGTTCACCATGACATCCACCATCTAATTGATGGTGCAACCTCCTTTCATCATGATGGTTAAAATACCAACACCTAATCTATCGTTTTGATCAGCACAGGAAAAGATCACTGCAACGCAGATACAGTACCCTTTATTTTGTTATGACCGAGGGGTATACTGAAATTGTTATCCGGAGGTTTCCTATAAAATATCAAGGCTCAGCCGATATGTATATCAAAACCATCTACCTATTAGAACAGGAGCATGGCCACGTTCATATTACTGATATATCGAGAGCGCTGAAAGTCACCAAGCCCAGTGTGACCAAAGCGACCGATGTGCTCAAAAGTCGCGGACTGATTGAAAAAGAAGGGTATGGACCTGTTATTCTGACTGAAAAAGGGAACAGCCTGGCACAATCCGTCCTTCATCGACATGAAATCATCGAAGCATATTTAAGTAACATTCTACATTTGGACGCTGATGAAGCAGAAGAGAATGCCTGCCGGCTGGAACATGTCGTGATCGATGCGATGATTGATGCCATGACAAAAACCATGAAATGAGAAGATAACCAAAAACAATAACAGAATTATCAAAGCGAGATGGACTCTCGCTTTGTTGTTAGATCTTTATGACACCGGTCCTTCTGATGATCTCATTATTGAAATCAATAGATACGAAATTGAACGCTTTTGTCGTTATGGTCTTCCTGTATTCAAACTTATGATTATTCAATGTTCAGATATAAGTAACCAAGTGATTTCGAGCATTTTGGATTGCATTGAATTTAATCTGATAATTACTTTTAAATAGAAAAATCTCACAATATCTCATTGACGCACACTATACAAAAATATATAATATAATTAATTAATTAATTAAATAAGTAAACCAAATAAAGCAAGCACGAACTTATCGGTTGATTGTAAAAAAGAGACCGATAAATTTTTGGGAAAGGATGTAAGCGCTAACAAATGAAAGATAAGTTAGAGACTCTCAGGAGCAAAAACCCCCATATTCACATCCATTCCGTATTTGATCCTGAGTTTAAGCGCTTTGGGGAAGTGTTAGACATTCGCGAATTTCAGAATCTGATCAATTATCTGGATAAAAACACATTTGTGCCTGGCTTAGGAAATGAATATGTACCTCACCTGGAAGAACTGAGCGATATTTTGTCTGAAAGTACGGTCATCCACGACATATTTGGTATGATCCCAATGGAATACGGATACGTTAACGGGAACAACTCAAAGCTCAATGCACTTGAATTCCATAAAAGCTCTGAAGTCAATGTATGTGTTACACCGCTTGTTCTGCTTCTTGCTCATATCGAAGATATTGAGAATTCGGCGATTCACTCCTCAAAAGTGACCGCATTTTACATTCCTGAAAACACGGCCATTGAAGTCTATTCAACTACTTTACACTTCTCTCCTTGTAAAGTAGTTAATTCAGGATTTAAATGTGCGGTCATCTTGCCCTTTGGAACCAATATGGAATTCATTCAGGCCAAAGGCAATCATGGAAAGTACAGTGAATTTCTGTTTAAGACCAACAAATGGCTGTTAAACCACCCGGAAAACACTCGAATGGTTGAACTCAATGCAATCAATGCGATTTTAGGGGAAAACATTGAGATCTACTATTAATGGAGGACGACATGCTAGTACTTGAAAAGAAAAAAGACCATTTGAGAGTGATTTTCAAAGATGAATGCATCCTGGAACATTCAAATCTTCATCCGATTGTGTTTGTCGGACAGGGCAATGAAACCATCGAGAGTTATCGCGGAAACTACAAGATCGAGGATCGACTTCAGAGTCGAATACCTTTAGTAAAGGTGAAACTTACTGAAAACAGTTGCGTATTCTCAAGCCATGGAATATCCGTTACGATTACATTTATGATTGTGAATCAACGCCTGACCATCAACTTTTCATGCAATCAGCCAAATATCAACCGCTTTTGGATCCGCATGAAAGCCGAAACCGATGAGAAAGTCTATGGTTGCGGTGAACAAGCCTCTTATTTCAATTTAAGAAACAGAAACTATCCGCTCTGGACTTCTGAGCCCGGGGTCGGACGTGATAAATCAAGTTTAACCACCTTTTATGCGGATAAAGTGGACAAGGCCGGTGGCGACTACTACACCACTTACTACCCGGAACCGACCTTCGTATCCACCCGTAAATACTGGGTGCACGTCGAATCAACCGCCTACGCAGAGTTTGATTTCCGATCACCGGACTATCACGAACTGATGTTCTGGGAAGTTCCAAGTGAACTTACACTGAACTTTTGTGACAGTTACCTTGAACTGCTAACTGATTTGACCGAGTTTGCCGGCCGACCTCCGAAACTACCCGACTTCTTACACGACGGGATAATCTTGGGGGTTCAAGGCGGTATTGAAACTGTTATGAACTATAAAAACCTGGCTCTTGAACACGGTATCAGAGTCAACGGACTTTGGGTTCAGGACTGGGTCGGACACCGCTTCACCACCTTCGGGAAACGCCTCTACTGGAACTGGGTGCTCAATGAGAAACTATATCCCAATTTAAAGGAAGAAATCATTGAGCTGGGCAAGGAAAACATCGCCTTTCTGACCTATATTTGCCCATTCTTACTTGAAAATGAAACTTTGTTTAATGAAGCGAAGTTGAATGGTTACCTTGCTCTGAACGTTGAGGGGAATCCCTACCTGGAGGACTTCGGCGAATTCTACTGCGGAATCGTCGATCTGACCCATCCTGATGGATTTGAGTGGTATAAAAGCGTTATTAAAAACAACATCATCGCTCTGGGAATCAAGGGCTGGATGGCCGACTTTGGCGAATACCTGCCCATCGACTGTATCCTTTATAACGGTGTGAGTGCAAAAATCATGCACAATGCCTGGCCGGTGTTATGGGCTCGATGCAACTACGAAGCCGTCAAAGAAACCGGCAATCTTGGCAAGATATTCTACTTTATGCGGGCCGGCGGCTTTGGCTCACAGAAATACTGCACATCAATGTGGGCAGGGGACCAAAGCGTCAACTGGGAAACCCATGACGGTATTGCATCTGTCATCCCATCTGCACTTTCCACCGGTATCATCGGAAATCCGTATACTCACAGTGATATCGGCGGCTATACCAGTTTACACGGAAATATCCGTACCAAAGAACTGTTTGATCGCTGGTGCGAAATGAATATCTTCTCCTCTTATATGAGAACTCACGAAGGTAACCGACCGAGCCAGAACTTCCAATTCTACAACGATTCGGATACCATGAAACACATGGCCCGATGCTCCAATATCAAAGTGGACTTGAAACCGTACGTGCTGAGTCTGGTTGAAGAGGCTAGTTTGTTCGGATATCCGATGCAACGGCCCCTGTTTCTGCACTACAGTAATGACCCAGTGGTTTATGATTTACAATACGAATTCCTGTTTGGACCGGATTTGTATATCAAACCGATCGTAAAAGAAGCTCAACTTTCTCAAAGTTGTTATCTGCCGAGTGACACATGGGTTCACTTATGGACCGGACAAGAATTCACCGGTGGGGAAGTAACTGTAGAAGCACCGATTGGATATCCGCCTGTATTTTACCGAAAAGAATCCGTATTTCGGGATTTGTTCGAGGATGTTTGTAAGAAATACGGTAAAGGGGGTCATCCATGACCAAAATAAAGAAAAAAGAGCGAGGTGTGGAATTTAAGCAAAGAGTCGTTCCTTACATGTTCCTCGCACCGAATCTGCTCATATTCTCCATATTTATCATATTACCCGCACTCATCGGACTGTACTACTCCTTTACAGATGTTACACTCTTTACCTTCGACGGTTTTGATTTTGTCGGTTTTAAAAACTATATCAAACTGTTGGACAATGAATACTTTGTCAAAGCCTTTATCAATACGATCACATTGGTGGTCGTGGTCGTTCCCTTAATGTACGTGGCATCACTTGCCATGGCCGTACTGATCGTTCAACCGCTTAAAGCCAAAGGACTGTTTCGCGCCGTTTATTATTGGCCGGTCATGATATCTGCCATTGTCGTCGGTATCATGTGGAACTGGATTTTGGCCGGAAACTTCAGTATTTTCAATATTATCCTGAAAACCATGGGTATTGAGTCCATGAAAACGCTGACCGACCCGACCTTTGCCTGGTGGTCCGTTGTCTTTGCACTGGTTTGGTCAAGAGCCGGCTATTATATGATCATCTTTATGGCCGCATTACTCAGCATTCCGGTTGCACTGTATGAAGCATCGGACATTGACGGTGCCAATAAACTGCAAAAATTCCTGTACATCACTTATCCGGCCATCCGGCCTGCACGACTGATGGTATTTATACTGACAACCATGGAAATATTCAAAGTCTATCCACTGGTCGTAACCTTGACCGGAGGCGGACCGCATCGTGCGACGTATTTCACGGTTCAATACATTTATGAAGTAGCCTTTAAAGAATATCAGGTAGGATCGGCCAGTGCGATGTCAATGATCATGTTGTTGATTGTCACGGTCTTCACTGCCGCAAACTTCTTTTTATCGAAAAGAGGTGAGAACGTATGAAAAAGGCAAGCCTGCTGACCTATCTCATATCCATCGTTTTCGCAGTTCTCTTTGTTCTGCCGGTATTGTACATCATTTTCTCCGCTTTCAAACCTTCTGTCGAACTGTTCTCGACGAATCCGACATTTATACCCAGAAACTGGACTTTGGATAACTTCATCATCGCACTGAACAAAGGAAATTTCTCATTATACATTTTCAATACGTTCTTAGTCGCGATATCCAGTACGATCATCGCTGTAATCATCAATACCATGGCGGGCTATGCATTATCCAAATTCCGCTTCAAAGGCGAAAACGTCATCATGTTACTCATATTATCAACGATCATGTTGCCCTTGGAAGTCATCATGGTTCCGATTTTCTCCGTATTGCGATTCTTCAGACTGTACAACTCCTTGTGGGCACTGATCATTCCTCCGGCCGCAACGCCGACCGGAATCTTCTTAATGAGACAGTACTTACTGACAATTCCGGATGAAGTCATTCAGTCCGCCCGCATTGACGGCGCATCAGAATGGCGCATCTTCTGGAGTATCATCCTGCCCAACGCCAAGCCGGCCATCGCTACACTATCCATATTCTCATTTATGTGGCGTTGGAACGATTACGTTTGGCCGCTAATTGCGATCAACTCGCCAAAAAGATATACGCTTCAATTGGCCATCGCAAATTTCTCGGGTGAGTTCGGCATTGACTATAACTCCATCATTGCGATGAGTGCCTTAGCCATGATTCCGATGCTCATTGTCTTCCTGATCTTCCAACGTCAGTTCGTTCAGGGAACGGTTGAGAGCGGCATGAAGGGATAACAACACAGGTATTAATTAACATTAATATAAAAAAAGGGAGGATTCTATGAAAAGAATACTTATTCTGCTGTTAGTCGTATTAGTCATCTCCGGCTTTAGTGCTTGTGCTAAGCAAGAACCTAAAGAACTACAGATGCTTTGGTGGAGCGATGGCACCGAAGGTCAAGTCATGCAAACATTGCTTACAGAATACGAAGCCAAAACAGGCGTAAAAATCGAATTAGTCGTCATTCCTTATGCTGATTACGAAGCCCGATTAGCAACCATGATCAGCGGAGGAGAAGCTCCTGCTCTTGCGCGCGTTACCGAAGGACATCTGAATAACTTTAAAAGCAAAATTCTGAGTTTAAAAGGTGTTTATGACAGCGCTGGATTTACCAATCTTTTCTATAATGACGCAAAAGAAGTAATATCCTTGCCCATGGACATTACAGCCAACGGATTGTTCATTAATGTTGACTTGATGGATAAATATGGAGTCAACTATCCGAAACCAGGCGGTGCGATTTGGACATGGGATCAATTTGAGACCGAAGTAAGTAAACTGCGTGCCGGTGTAGGTACCGATGTAAATTTCCCGGGTGTCTTTGATCCTCAGGCTCACCGTTTCTTCCCGATGGTTTATCAACATGGAACAAAAATATGGAATACACCTTATACAGCCAGTAATCTGACAGGCACGGCTGCTGTCAAAGCATTAACAAGACTTGTAAAGTTCTATGAAACTGATTTGATTGACGATGCCGTGTTTGCCGGTTCAACCGCAGCGGCTCTGTTTAGAACCGGAGCTTATGGTTTCCATATGTCCGGCAACTGGAACGTCAGCAGTTATCAGGATTTGACATTCAACTGGACCGTTGTGCCAATGCCGAAAGAAGCCAACCGTGCAACGATTCTCGGCGGAAAATCCATTGCTGCATTTATGGATTCCAACGCTCCTACAGAAGCCAAGAAGTTTATCACCTGGTTAGCCAAAGGTGAAAACCATGACAAATTTACCGGAGGTGTACCGTACTTGACCCCGCGTTTAGGCGCACAAGTAGACTATGGCAAATTTGCAGATGAATATGCTATTTTCCTTGATGAAATCGCCGCAACCGACGCTTCCTATGTACAAGACTGGTTAACTCAAGTTATGATCCCGGGTATGTATCCGATGATCAACGAAGCTATCCGCAAAGCTGCTGCCAAAGAAGTTACTCCGCTGCAAGCACTCCAAGAATTAGAAACAAAACTGAAAGAAGCAAAAAAATAATACAGACACAGGGTGCTATACAAGTGTGTAGCACCCTGACTCTTAAGAAAGAAGGACACATATGAAACCGTTTGAATGTCTATATGTACCGATCGGTGTTTCGACTTTTCACTTAGAATCTGCTCAAAAAGCATTTGACGATTCAATCAAGCTGCTTAAAAGCATTGATGAAAACATGATTGTCAGCAGTGAAATGTTATTGTCTATCGAAACTCTTCTTCAGTATATCGATGGGAGAAATCCTGATTTAGTGATATTACAGAATGTAACCTTTGCCAACTCTGCGTATGCTACAGAAGTATTAAAACGTATTTCTGCTCCAGTACTGTTATGGACATTGCGAGAACCAGTGATCGATGGCGGAAGGCTCAGACTTAACTCATTAACCGGAGCATTCTCCGCAGGGTATGCCTACAAAGCCATGAGAAAAGACAAAATTTTCTATATGTACGGCTCACCCGGCGATGATAGCATTCAAAGCAAACTGAAAAAGGTCATCGGTGCCGCAAAGTTGAAGCACGAAATGAAAAACGCCAATCTTCTGATGGTCGGACATACCCCGCAGGGATTCGGCTTCGGTCGTGCCCTCGATCTGGAAATGTCCTCAACTTTCGGCGTCAATGTGCTTGCGATTGAATCACGCGAACTGACTAAGATTGCCCGGGAAATGAACATCGAAGATGCAAAGCATGAAGAAGAAAACATCAGCCGCCGAATGGTCGGGTTGGAAAATACCATAACGAAAAACCGAGTGGACTTTGTCAAACTGTACAAAGCCTATCAAGACTATATCGAGTTAAATCAAATCAAAGCCATTGCCTCGCGTTGCTGGCCGGATTTCTTCACGGATTACGGCACTCCGGTATGCAGTGTCCTTGCCATGCTCAACGATCAAAACGTGGCAGCTGCCTGTGAAGCTGATGCCTACGGAGCACTAAGTATGTACATCGGCCAACAGTTGTCTTCGACACCGACCTATCTGGGCGATCCGGTTTCGATCGATGAAAATGAAAACACCATCACATTCTGGCATTGCGGAACGGCTGCCTGCGGTTTGGCGAGAAGAGATACCGGTGCCGCGGTTGGTGTACATCCCAACCGTAAGATCGGACCGACCATGGAATTTGGACTCAAAGAATGTCAAGAGGCCACGATATTCAGAATCGGACGTAAACCGGATGGGACATTCAGATTTCTCATCATGGACGGAAAAGTTCTTGATAAGCCACAACAGTTTCTTGGAACCAGTGTCGTTGTCGAGGTAGAGCCCAAAGTCAATCCGCTCATCACTTCCATGGTTCAAGACGGATGGGAACCGCACTTTGTCGTAGTTTATGCCGATATTAAAGAAGAACTGGAATATTTAGCTCAACTGTTTGGGTGTGAAACAGTAAAATATTGAGGAGAAAAGAGATGGAAAAAAGAGCATACTTAGAAGAAAAAGCGAAAGAGATCCGCCAGGAAACCTTGCGCTGCATCGGATCACTAGGCGTCGGTCATATCGGCGGAAGTCTTTCAATAGCTGATGTTTTGGCTGTACTGTATTTTGACAAAATGAACGTCGATCCAAAGAACCCCGGAATGTTGAGCCGCGACCGCTTTATATTATCCAAAGGCCATGGAGGACCGGCCGTATATGCAACCCTTGCCATAAAAGGATACTTTGACAGATCACTGCTACTTACACTCAACCAATCCAACACGAACTTACCGAGTCACACCGATAAAAATAAAACGGTCGGAGTCGATATGACCACCGGTTCCTTGGGACAGGGATTCTCCGCAGCGGTGGGAATGGCTACGGCGGCTCAATTGGATGGATCAACTTTGACGGTCTATGCAATCATCGGTGATGGTGAAAGTCAGGAAGGCCAGATTTGGGAATCCGCCATGTTTGCCGGAAGTCGCGGACTGGACACCCTGATTGCCTTTACCGACTACAACAAACTTCAGATTGACGGTGCGGTCAGTGACATCAACGACGTTGCTCCTCTTGACAAAAAATGGGAAGCCTTCAATTGGAATGTTCAGGTCATTGACGGTCATGATGTATTGGCCATTTCCCAAGCCATTGATACCG
>DDYT01000034.1 GCA_002348095.1 Erysipelotrichaceae bacterium UBA2227
CTTAGCGATTATCAGTACATTGGCCGGTGGTGCTCTGGCTTATGTCAATGGAATTACGGCACCGATCATCGCGGAAAATGCGATCGCGGCTGAAAAAGCCAACTTACAGATCATTTTCCCGACCGCTACAGCGTTTGCACCAATGGAAGTCAAAGATGATGCGACGGGTCTGATCAAGGCCGCTTATACGGCTCAAGGGGTCGGCATTGCCTATAAAGTGGAAGTTTTGGGTTATGCGGCACCGATTAAATTCTTGGTCGGATTTTCCGATGATGGAAAAATCGTCGGTCTTTCGATCCTTGAGCTGAAAGATACTCAGGGAATCGGGACACGTGTCAATACACCGGAGTTTATCGACGGTGTGGTAGGAAAAACGACTTCAGAAGGTATTGCTACCTTATCCGGGGCGACCGTGACTACGGGTGCTGTTGTCAAGGGCATCGATGCAGCGAAAGCGCATTTCAATAAGCTCAAAGGCATTGAAGGCGGTACCGGCGGTGTCGTCGTTCCGCCGTTGCAATTCAGTTCGCCTATCAGCATTTTTGCCAGTACGGTCGGTACTGTGATAAGCAAGACCGTTGACGGGGATGTGACTACTTACATTGCTTCGGGTCGTGGCTATCGCGTGATCGAGGGCTATGAAGGTGCGAAGGAAAATGTATTCGAAATCAAGATCAATACGTCGACAAACAAAGTCGTTTCTGTAAAGTTTATGGAGATGAATGATACCGTGGGTATCGGTGAAAAAATCGATGCTAAGGAGTTCTGGGATCAGTTCGTCGGATTGGATATTACCGATCAAAACATTAAAATCGATGCGGTCAGCGGAGCAACCTATACCTCTCAATCGGCGGTACGGGCGTTGCGTGCGGCCATCGATGATTAGGAGGGCTGAAAGATGAATCGTTTAGATAATTTTAAGGCCGGTTTTATCAAAGAGAATCCAGTATTTGCTTTGTACTTAGGTCTGTGTTCGGTTTTGGCAATTTCAACGACGTTGAATAATGCCGTAGGTATGGGGGCAGCGGTCATTGCCGTTCTCACTTTGTCAAACATCATCATTTCGGCGATGCGTAAAATCACGCCCAATGAAATCCGTATTCCGGTTTACATCGTTGTTATCGCAACATTGGTCAAAATTGCGGAACTGCTGATTCAGGCGTATGCGTCGGAGCTGTATGTGGCTTTGGGTGTATTTATTCCTTTGATCGTCGTTAACTGTATCATTCTGGGTCGTGCCGAGGCATTTGCTTCTAAGAACACGATTTTGGATTCAACCATCGATGGCATCGGTATGGGATTAGGATATACTGTTGGTTTGATTTTGATTTCGGTGATCCGTCAGGTATTGGCCAGCGGCGTTGTCAATTTCAGCAATCCGTTTACCCAACAGATGATCTTCGAAGTCCGTCTGATCCCGCAAAACTTTGTGATTGCGATGTTCTCGCAGCCGACCGGAGCATTTTTGACCTTTGCTCTTATTGCCGCAGGGGTGGAGTATTTGCGTACCCGTCCGGCGAAGAAAGCGAAAGAGGTGAAGTAAGATGGCTCAATTGTTCACACTGTTTCTTACTGCTGTATTAATCAACAATATTATCCTGAGCCGTTTCTTGGGCATGTGTCCGTTTATGGGCGTTTCCCGTAACACATCTTCGGCTTTGGGTATGGGTGGTGCGGTAACGTTTGTCGTTGTCGGAGCATCCTTATTCACTTACTCACTGTATCATCTGGTATTGGTGCCATATAATCTGCAATACATGGATCTGATTACCTTTATTCTGGTCATAGCTGCATTTGTGCAGTTTACTGAGATGGTCATCAAGAAGTTTTCTCCGGTATTGTATAAAGCGTTGGGAATCTTTCTGCCGCTTATTACGACCAACTGTGCCGTATTATTTGTGGCTTTGGAAAACATCCGTCAGGGATTTGATTTTTATGAGATGCTGGTTTACTCTTTTGCTGTACCGATCGGGTTCACGCTGGTTCTCTATCTGTTCTCAGCCATTCGTGAGCGTCTCGATATCTCGGATGTACCGAAGCCGTTTAAGGGAAATGCGATCGCGATGATCGTGGCTGCGCTGATGGCCTTGGCATTTAGCGGTTTGGCTGGTCTGGTGTAAGATGCCTGGATTTATATTTTTGGTTGTTTTGGGCGGAGCTTATGCGGCTTTGTACTATCTCAATCATAAAACACCGGTTCCGGCCGGTTGTGAAGACGATGCGGTGTCTTGCGGCGGATGTCAGATATCCTCATGCGGTAAACACCCTGCACATTCCTTGGAGGTAGAGAACTAATGGAATCTATTATTAACGCAATGATCATGATGTTGGCTGTCGGCGGATTTTTAGGTGCGCTGCTCGGGATTGCCGGTGTAATGTTTTATGTCAAGCCGGATGAGCGGGTTGAAAAGGTTCTGGCTATGTTGCCGGGGTACAACTGCGGTGCATGCGGATATCCGGGTTGTGCCGGTTTGGCGGATGCCTTGGTTGAAGGTAAAGTATTGAAAGTGTCTGCCTGCAAACCTTCAAGCGCTCAGCAACGGGTCGATATTGCGAATTATCTGATTGAAACTCCGGGACCGGACGGTAAGACTCTTCCGGTGGTACCACAATGATTTCTGGGTTGCGAAAGCAACCTTTTTTTATTTGCGGTCAGGAGTATTTCCATTTTATTCATATTTGATAGCAGGTGATGTGATGAAGGGTATCGTGATGAGCAGTGCCTTGCTTATGTTTCTGATGAGTCTGGTTTTCTCCATTGTGCTATACATTTCGTTTGAATCCGACCGGTTTCAAATACATCTGGCGTTGAAAAGTGCGTTGCGCAGCACGATGATTCATTGTCTCGATCAACGCTGTGATCAATCGCAGGCAATCGCGGGCTTAACTGAAAATCTTGAATGGATTGCGGAAGGGTTTGAGGGCATTCAGGTTGATCTGATGGGTTTTCATGATGATCCGCTATTGATTCGAATTCGTGTGTCAGCCAAAGGGGGGATGTTTGATATGTTTGATATTGTATGTGATGAAACCATGATTGAGGAGGGGTTGGATGAAGAAACATAGTTTACGGATCAAAGTTGCGATCGTTCTGGCGATCGGGATTGCACTTAATCTTCTGTTGTTTGATATTGCTGTAAAGAAAGCCATCGATTACATCGAGATACCGGTTGCTGCTAAAAGCATAGCTCCCCGAACGAAAATTGATGAGTCTTACATACGGATGAAGCGTATCCCATCAGCATTGGCGGATGGCCATATATATCAGGATAAACAGGATATCCTCAATTTATGGGTGAAGTATTCAGTAACGTTGGCTGAAGGTTCATTTTTCTATCATGAATATCTTGAATCGGCAGAAGTGACCGCAGATCAGCCCTTGCTTATGCTAGAACCAGGACAAGGGGTTGCCAGCCTGGCCGTTGATCTGTTAAGTTCGGCCGGTAATACCCTGATGCCCGGTCAGTATGTCGATATCGTTTTTACAAGCAAGGACAAACGGAAACCGATCATATCGGACGTCATATTTCGCTCTGTCCGGGTGCTGGCTGTCAAAGACCGCAACGGATTGGACATGAATGACTCGAAAAGTCAGAAAGTCCCGGCCGTGGCTTTATTGGCGATGGATCGCTTGGATATTCCGATATTTCTGCATGCTCAGATTTTGGGTGACATCGACCTGATCATCAAGTTAACCAATGATCTATATCCGTTGCAAGCCGTTCGACAAATGAACAGTGAGGTTTGGAGGCTGCTTAATGAATGAGTTTGATTTTGGTTTTCTGAGCGATCTGATCGAGGACCCGCTGATAACGGACATCAATTACAACGGTCGTCATTTGTGGATCGATCATTTGCAGAAGGGCCGATACAGGATCGAGCAAATCCCGCATACGTCATTTTTCGAGCAATTAAGTTACAAGTTTGCAAACTATGTCAATATGCCGTTTAATGCGGTTCATCCGGTCGTCGAAGCCGAAACCGATCAATTGCGCATCAGTATCATTCATACCAGCGTCAGCAGTCATCTTTCGATCTCAATCAGAAAAACACCGGCGGTTTTACGGCTGACTCCTGCAATCCTGAAAAAACAGCGCTATGCCCCCTCTTGGCTGCTTGCTCTGCTTTCAAAATGGGTCGTCATGAAATGCAATATCATTGTCAGTGGATTGCCCGGAGCCGGAAAGACTGAACTGTTGAAATATCTGATGCAATATATCGATCCCAGCCAGCGGGTCATCACGATCGAAGATACGTGTGAAATCCGTTACGGTGATCTCTTTGAGCACGCAGACTGTGTGTCACTTAAGGTCAGTGATCGGTTTGATTACACATCTGCGATCAAAACGTGTCTGAGACAGCGTCCGGACTGGATGTTGGTTTCGGAAGTCCGCAGCCATGAAATCGTCAGTCTGTTACAAAGCGTATCGACCGGAGCATCGTTGCTATCAACGATTCATGCCTCTTCTGCCCAAGCCATTCCCCAGCGGATATTGCATATGTTTCCCGGTGTGGAGTTGTCCAATGATGTCTTACTGACCATGATTTATGAAACGCTCGATATCGGAATCCATGTCGAGGCATCCATCACAAAGCAAGGCATCCGAAGATATATTCGGGAAGTGGTTTGTTACAGTGTCGAAGAAGGTTCAATTAAGATTATTGATGTTTACAAAGCGAACGAATCCGAACAGCCTTTTACCCAGTGGCCTATGAAACTGATGGAAAAAGCCCGCCTTTACAGGCATCGCACCTCGGAGCATGAAGCATGATGTCGGCAGCGGCGCTTCTGTTTGTTCTGATTCTGTGTCTGTGGTTTGTAAAAGAAGACATTCATCCCTCGTGGTATCTTCCCCGAAACTGGAGTCATATCAAGAAGGTCTGTGTCGGATACGGTTTGGTTTGGAACCCCAAAAAGCAGGGACTGATGTTTCTGTTGATAACGATCGCTCTTTTCTGGCTGTCGAATCAGTTTTATCTTCCGCCCCAAAACACGATTTTTTTGATTTGTATGGGGTGGCTGTCCTTGCCCATCGTCTGGTTGTGGCAGGCTCAGTTTCAGTATCATGCACTGGAGTTCGAACAGCTGACAACCTTTATGCAGCATTTCATTGCTTACTTCAAATCCAATGAGAAAGTATTGCTCTCAATGATCGAAAGTTCGAAGTATATTGAGGGTCCATTGAAGGAAATCGTTGAGGATGCCATCGAATGTCTGAAAAATCACGGGGATACCTCGGCAGCATTTGAGAAAATCGCTCAGCGATATCCGCATTTTATCATTGTGAACTGTCAGATCTGGGCAGCTACGGCAGAGCAGTTTGGTTTTGATCAAAGTAAAGAAGCCATTGAACTGTTGGAAGATGATATCGATGACTGGATTGAGGATACATGGCTGACAATCAAAAATCGGTTACAGATGAAAAACCGGATATTGCTCATGTGCGGTTTGTCTGCTTTGATTGCTTTGTTCAATCAGAGTCTGCTCAGTTCCATGCTCGATTTACAAAACGTTCGGATCTATCACAGCGTTATCATGCTTTTTATGATGACATTGCATGTGACGATTTTAATAGCATACCGTCTGATTAAAACCCGTTGGATATCGAAGGGGGAGTGTTTACGATAAGAAGTATGTCGATTCTGTTTTTACTTATACTGGTCTATTTGAATATCAATCAGTCAAAAATCAGATTTCGCAGTGAATCGGATTTGGATCACTTGTGCAAGATGAATGGGGAAGACATCCATGATTTGCAGCGACGTCGTCTGCGAATCTCGCTGGCAGTAGCGATGATCCTGCCGTTTCTGATGTTTTTTGAGGTATCTTGGCCGATGCTGCTCATTTTTGCCGGGTTGATCGTTCTGGTGTATCGGTCGCCTTATCAGAAACTGAAGAAGAAATTCAGTTTATCCGTCAACGTGCTGCGATACGAGTTTCCGATTTGGCTTCGACAGTTGCAAATCCTGTTACAAAGCAACACCGTTGCGGTTTCACTGGAAATGTCAATCCCAATGGCTCCATGGATGATCCGTGCACAACTGCAACAATTGATTCGTCAAATTAAGACTTCACCTCAGCAAATCGAAACTTATACGGAGTTTCTATCCGGTTATCGGTTGATGGAAGTGACGCGGGCGATGAAACTGCTGTATCGGTATAATGCTGTCGGTCAGAAAGATTCGGTTAAGCAGTTAAACCGCATGATTGCAACGACGGGAAAGTGGCTTCGGCAGCAAAGAATCGAAAGTCAGTCGTCGCAATCCGCCTGGATTCAGTGGTGGGGCATTTTACCGCTTTTGAGTGTGACCATCGTTTTTCTGGTCATGATGATGGTAACGATAACATCGTTTATGGAAAGGGGGTGAGACGATGAAAGCATTTTTTGAGGAGTACGGATTAGTCTTAGTGGTTACGGTCATAGCATTGGGGATGATACAATTTTCGGAAACATTTAAAGGAACACTGACGGATACGCTGAATACACAGTGGCAGCGTATGGTTGATTTGGCAGACTGATGAAGGGCGGCATCGAATTTGCGTTGATCATGCTCTTTGGGATGACATTCACCGCAATCGCTGTGGGAATGATCGGCGTGCTTGCTCAGTTGCATGATGCCCGACTTCTTCAAGAGTCTGTGGTATCTGCAATCGAACACCATTCAACCGATCAAGTCGATGATATTTTTCGCAATCAGTTGATATGTACGGATTGCCGGATTCAACTGGTTAAAAACACCGATCAAAGAGTACAGGTCACTATTGTGTTTCCGATTCGTATCCCAGTAATCGAATATCGTTCATACGGCAGAATTTCGGCGATGACTATCCCGATAAAATAAGGCAGGCAACTGCCTTTTTTAATCTTTATCATAGAAATAATCACAAACTTAGTGTAAACTTTACATGAGCAGGAGGAGCTGTATGCTTTTAACCATCGATGTCGGTAATTCAAACTTAGTCGCTGTCGTTTACGACTGGCAGCGCAACCGGGTTTTTGACGAGCGTATCGTTACCCAAAAGCAAAATGTCGTTGCATATTATGAAGACTGGCTGATCCGTCTGCTAACCAAACTGAGTCATTTACAGGCCATTGAAGGAGTCATTTTCTCGTCGGTCGTGCCCTCAATCACTCAGGAAATCATTGCGATCATCAAGGAAAAAACCGGGTTGGATCCGATGATCGTCACCACCGATTTGGTAGAGGAATTTGTGATCCATCTTGAACAGCGGGATCACTTAGGTGCAGATTTCATTGCGACCAGTTACGGTGCTATGGCAGACTATTCGGTTCCGGCAATCGTGGCCGATTTGGGTTCAGCCACCAAAATCAGTGTCCTTAATGCCAACGGTGAGTTTGAGGGCGGGGTCATCGTACCCGGAGTCGGTATTTCCGTTGAAGCGTTGGTTGGATTTATCCGGCATTTGCCGGAAATTGAACTGAAAGTGCCCGACCGGGTCATCGGAAACAATACGATCACGGCGATGCAATCAGGGTTGCTATACGGAGTCATCGCATCCGTTGAAGGATTGGCGGATCGTATCGAGAAGGAACTCGGACAACCCATCACCCGTTTGCTTACCGGAGGATATGCAAAAATCGTACGCGATTACATGCCACGGTTTGTTTACGATGAATTTCTGTTAAATAACGGATTATTCGAAATATATCAAAAGAAAAGAGGTCATTTATGAAAACCCGTCATATCACAATCAATGCAATGTTGATTGCCATCACTGCACTGCTGGCTATCGTTCCTAACTTAGGGATCATCACGATCGGTCCGGTATCTTTAACAATCATGCACATCCCTGTCATTTTGGCCGGCATCGTTTTCGGTTTTCAATCTGCAGTGATTACCGGATTTACTTTCGGGGTCAGTTCGATGTTTGTCGCTATGACCCGGGGTGTAACACCAGTCGACCTGCTGTTCATCAATCCGGTCGTCTCAGTATTGCCACGTCTGTTATTTGGGATTTCGGTAGGCTTGCTTTGGGGGTTAATCGGTAAACTGAAGTTCAATGAAGACATCAAGATCGGAGTTACCGCCTTTGTATCGACGGTGGTTCATGCCATCTTTGTTTTAGGAATCCTGTATTTCTTCTTGGGGTTCAGCGGCGATTTACTGACACAGTTCTCCCAGTGGGCACTGTTTATCTGGGGGATCTTATTGTCAAATACCTTTATCGAAGCAGCGGCTGCGGTCATATTGTGCATTCCGTTGGTTCGGGTTTTAAGAAAAATCAAGAAGTAATGACCCACATCGTGGGTCTTTTTCTTGACTCGAAGCGATTAGTAAGATACATCCGTGAACTAAACAGAGAAATTATTCGATAAAAAGAAAATCATGGAATATGCTTTACAAAAACCCCTAAATAAAGTAAAATTACCATTGCACCGAACTTATGGCGGCCGTGGCGAAGTTGGTCAACGCACCGGATTGTGGCTCCGGCATTCGCGGGTTCAAGTCCCGTCGGTCGCCCCATATGTAAAAATAACACTTCTCGCAAGTGTTTTTTTTATTGCACATTCGGCTTTGAAGGAATATGATTATTTCTGGAGTTGATAATATGATTCACGTCGAACATGCGGTCAAGGAATTTAAGAAAATCGTTAAACAGCCGGGGCTT
This sequence comes from Erysipelotrichaceae bacterium UBA2227, assembly GCA_002348095.1. Lineage (GTDB taxonomy): Bacteria > Bacillota_I > Bacilli_A > Erysipelotrichales > Erysipelotrichaceae > UBA2227. Next base: position 8,633 of record DDYT01000034.1, read on the forward strand.
AAAGGAAGCATCAACGCACTATTTAAGCCGAGTGTTGAAATCGTCACTGCGGTCAATGACGTATCTTTTGATGTTAACAAAGGAGAAATCATGGGATTTATCGGACCCAACGGTGCCGGGAAATCAACCATGATCAAAATGCTTACCGGAATCCTTTATCCCACCTCCGGAAATATCACGGTGGCCGGATATAATCCCCAGAAGCAAAGACAGCAGTATGTACGGCACATCGGTGTCGTTTTCGGTCAGCGAACCCAACTTTGGTGGGATTTGCCTTTATCCGAAACATTCACAGTCTTAAAAGAAATATATCAGGTGGAAACAAAAAGATATCAACAGCGCATGGGCTATCTTAACGAAGTGTTGGATATTGCCCCGCTGATGACGTCACCGGTACGGACATTGTCCTTAGGTCAGCGTATGCGGGCAGACTTAGCCGCTGCGATGCTGCATCAGCCAAAAGTGCTTTTTTTGGATGAGCCGACCATCGGGTTGGATGTCGTGGTAAAGGACAACATTCGCAAAGCGATTGCTCAAATGAATAAAAATGATGAAACGACGATTATCCTTACGACCCATGATTTGGCGGATATCGAACTGCTTTCGCATAGGATCGTCATGATCGATCAGGGCAAGCGGGTTTATCAGGGGACATTGAGCGATTTAAAAGAAAGATTTGGAAAGAGCAAGAAGATCGAATTTGTGATCAGTGATATGGAACAACCGATCGAACAGCTTTTGTCACAGCGATTTCAGCAGCGGGGCGTACAAGTTTATTTGGAGAATGAGAGAGGCACGCTGATCGTCGATCGAAGCATTCCTTCAGCAATCATCCTGAAAGAACTGTTGGATCTGATTGCCGTCAAAGATATATCGATCAAAGAGTCAGATGTTGAATCGATCATTAAAGAGATCTATCTGACCAAGGCCTCATATGAGTAAGATCAAAGCATACCTGCCATTTGCGAAGGGCGGATTTCTGACTGCGATTGCCTATCGGACGCATATCCTGGGTTTTCTGGTGGGCGAACTTCTCTTCAGTTTTATCATGTATTACTTATGGAAGACGGTTTTCGCCAATACCGGTGGTACTTTTCTGGGTTTTACGTTTGCGGATATGGTTGTTTTCATCTTTATATCCAATGCAACGCGCTTTCTGATTCACAGTGAAGCCACTTATACGGTCGCTGAGGAGATCATGGAAGGAAGTATTTCCATGCGTCTGATCAAGCCGGTCCGATTGGATCTCAGTCTGATGTTTACGGATTTGGGTGGGACCATCCTGACTTTCTTATTAATTTTCGTTCCGATGCTGATCGGTGTTGAGATTTATAAATATTTTGAGTTTGGTGTCTGGATGGTATCACCCATTCGCATCCTGTTGTTTCTCTTCAGTGCCGCATTCAGCTTTTTGGTCAATTTCTATTTTGACCTGTGCTTTGGTTTTATGGCGTTTTTTCTCAAGAATCTGTGGGGGTTCAGTATTCTAAAGCAATCGATGGTCAATTTTCTTTCCGGATCGATGATCCCTTTGGATTTTCTGCCGAAAATCTTTGCGGATCCGATCAAGCTTATGCCATTTGCCTCGATCAGCTATACACCGGTCATGATTTATATGGGTAAATACAGTTCTTCCGCGATGCTTAATGCCATGCTTTTACAGGCCTTCTGGGTTTTTGTCCTGTTTATGGCATCGACCCTGATTTTTGCGATTGCCAAGCGCTTTCTGAGCGTTCAGGGAGGCTGAAATGAAACACTTTCTGAAGTTATACGCAACATTTATTGCTCAGTATTTCAAGCGCTTATTGGAGTATCGGATCGATTTTCTGACCGGCGCGTTTAGTTTTCTTTTTGATCAAGTGACATCGCTCGTGTTTATTTTCATCATATTCAATCAGATCCCGGCGTTGAGCGGGTATCCGTTTGAGGCGATCGTTTTCATTTACGGATTTTCTTTGATTCCCAAAGGAATCGATCATTTTCTGACCGATAATCTTTGGAAAGTGGCGTACTTTATGGTGCGTAACGGAAGTTTCGACCGATATCTGACCCGTCCGATCCATCCGCTTTTGCATGTGATCATGGAAACTTGGCAAATCGATGCACTCGGAGAATTTCTTGTCGGGATGACTTTGGTTCTGTATTCATCTTCACAAGGGATCATCACTTGGATGGTTTCAGATATTTTACTTTTACCGCTGACCATGATCATGGCCTCATTGATCTATACCTCGATCAAAATGATGGTCAGTGCGATTGCTCTTTGGACCAAGCGCAGCGGAAGCATTCTTCAGATGGTATACTCAACCAATGAATTTGCGAAGTATCCGATCGCGATCTATCATCGGATGATTCAGTTCACGATCACCTACGTCATCCCTTTTGCATTTACCTCTTACTTTCCCGCCCGATATTTTATGACACGGGAGAATCCTTGGGGAAATATTGGCGGACTGTTTCTTCTCGCCGTCACTTTTACTTCATTTGGTGTATACTTATGGCAGATAGGCTTAAGAGCTTATGAAAGTGCAGGAAGCTGATGAATCGCGACAGAATCACAAAAAACCTTCGCAATATAGGAATCATTGTCATCTTTCTGACAGTGGCAACTTTATTTTCACTTTGGCTCAAAGAAATGAACTGGCCGGAAGCTACCATCATTCTGACCTATTTACTGAGCGTATTTTTTACATCTCGATATTCAGAGGGTTTTGTGTTTGGGATTCTGGCATCCCTGGGTTCTGTTTTGTTGTTTAATTTCTTTTTTACGGAGCCTTTTCTGACACTAAGAGTAAATACACCGGATTATTTTTATACGTTCGCAATCATGCTGATCGTTTCAGTCATAACCGGTACCCTAACACAAAAAGTGACTTTAGAAACAAAACTGGCAGATGAACGGGAAAAGCGAATCAAAGTATTGATTGATATTACGCGGGAGTTCTTTCTTGCAATGAACTTAGAGCAGTCGATCCGAAGTCTTCAAAAGCGACTTTCGCAAATACTTAACACCGAAGTGATCATCTGTACGCTATCTAAAAATCAAGGGCAAATCAATGCTTACCCTATGACAAGTTTTAATCGCCATTTTCAGAAGTCGGTCGATGATTGCTTGCGAGAATCTCAATACATTTCCACTTCAATACATCACAGTACATCCTTGCGCCACCATTTTTTCCCTGTATTATCAAAAACCGGATCGACTGGGGTTATCATCATTTCGAAGATTGAACTTAATCCGGCAGAGAAAGAATTGATTGAGGCATGCAGTTCACAATTGGCTTTAGCCCAAGATCGTCAGCGGTGGATTGAAAAGCAACAGGAGACACTGCTTGAAATCGAGCAGGAGAAAATGCGGGTTCAGCTTTTATCAGCGATTTCACATGATTTGCGCACTCCATTGTCATCAATAATCGGCTCTGTGCAGACGATTATGGAAAACTATGACTCATTAAATAAAGAAATTATTCTCGGTTTGCTTGAAAATGTAAGTTCGGATTCCCAGTGGCTCTTAGACACCGTTGAGAACATTCTGAGCATGATGAGAATTCAGGATGGCCAGATCGGATTTGAGTTTCAAAAACACATTGTGGAAGAGATTATCGAGGAAGTGCTTTCGATTTTTGCAAGCGAAAAATCGCATGTGATAAAGGCTGACATACCGCAAGATGCGATATTTGTTCATGCTGACAGCAAACTGATCATTCGTGTACTTATCAACCTAATACAAAATGCCATTAAATACACCCCTCAGTCAACACATATAACGATCTCGGTCAGACGCCAGAAAAGTATGGTTGCTTTCGAAGTGGCTGATCAGGGTCCGGGGTTAAACGACAGTGAGAAATTACGGATTTTTGATCGGTTTTACTCGTTTAAGAAAAATGATCAAAAAACCAGGCAAGGACTCGGTTTGGGTTTGTCTATCTGTAAATCGATCATCGAAGCCCATGGCGGGACGATTCGGGTTATTGATAATCATCCGTCCGGGTGTCGGTTTATCTTTACATTGAAATCAAAGGGGGATGTCAATGATGAGTAAAATCCTGATCATTGAGGATGATTTGTCCATTCGACACTTTTTATCTGCTTTACTTTCGACACAGCAATATGATGTTGTTGAAGCTGCAGATGGTCAGTCGGGTTTCTCTATGGCTTTGAGTCATAATCCCTCTGTGATTATTCTGGACTTGGGATTGCCGGATATCGATGGAGTATCATGGATTAGAAATTATAAGCAACTGATTAACTCGACTATTATCGTTGTCACAGCTAGAGACGACCATCCGTCAAAAGTTGCCGCACTGGATGCAGGTGCGGATGATTACTTGACTAAACCGTTTAATTCAGGCGAACTGCTTGCCCGAATCCGGGTGGCGTATCGGCATTTATCCCAGAGAAATTCTGCCGTAGCTTTGCCGAGTCAGTTCTGCTATAAGGATCTTCGGATTGATTTTGAAAAAGGCCGAGTCTTTTTAAATGATACTGAAGTTCATCTGACGCCTATTGAACATCAGATCCTGCTGTTTCTTGCCAAAAATCAGGGGAGAGTGCTGACAAGCCGAATGATTATAAAGGAAGTCTGGGGCAGTACGGCAACTGAAGGAGATGCACAGAATCTGAGGGTCGTTATGGCGAACCTCCGCAGGAAAATTGAACCTTCCACGACTCGCCCGTCGTATATCCTCACGGTAACAGGGGTTGGCTACCGGTTCAATGACGATTAATCTTTATAAGAACTTTATACGGTGTTAAGATGCCTTAACACCGTTTTTATTTGTCTTGGATTAAAATTGTTTCGGAGGTAGACATATGGAGAAAATGAACTACGATCTACTGCATCGCTACTTGATTGATGCGGAAGACAAAATTAAGGAGTTAAGGTTTAAAGAGGCTAAAGAATTACTTATTCAATGTCTGGTTATAAATGACCGGTCACCGCAAGTCCACAACCTCTTTGGAATTATGTATGAGTACCAGGGTAACAGGGAAATGGCAATGAGACACTATCGGGCTGCCAATGTGTTTGACGGAACCTATCGACCGGCAATCGAGAATATGATGAGATGCAGCGATAACAGCTTTCATAATCAAAAACATCCGTATTTCGGTTCGAATGAACTATCGTTTGAAGAAAGACAGCAACTGTCACAGGATGAGAAAAATCGTGGGTAAAATAAGCAATAAGCAGGTAGTTATTATCGGTTGCAGCCGGCTGGGAGCAACAATTGCATCAAAAATGTCTTCTGAAGGCTTGGCTGTGACAATCATTGACCGGGATGAGAATGCTTTTCGAAAATTGTCAGATGATTTCAGCGGTTATACATTTATGGGCGATGCTGAAAACATTCAGACACTGATCGATGCCAGAGTCGATCATGCGGACTTAGTCATCGCTGTGACTGATAAGGATAATATTAACCTGATGGTTTCAGAGATTTGTTCAAGGATTTTTAAAGTCGATAAAGTGCTTTGCAGAATTTATGATTCTTCAAAAGAACCATTATGCAAACAGTACAACATTGACTTTATAGATACATCTCGACTTTCGGTAGTAGAGTTTGAGAAAGCGATTGGAGGTTGTTTATGAGTCAGTATCGGGTGGTTGTCGTGGGCGGCCGTAAAAAAGCCGACTTTCTTGCCAATGCTCTGTTGAATCGCAAAATGCATGTTACATTGATCAATGATACAGAAGACTTCTGTGTTGAAATGTCACATAAATATCCGGAAGCTATCGTTGCCTGCGGAGATGGAACCAAGCCGTTTCTTTATGAAGATTTAAATATCGAGAACAGTGATATTTTCATTGCTATGATGCCTTCGGATGCTGATAACTTAATTGCGTGTCAGTTGGCCAAGCAGGTGTATAAAGTTAAGAAAGTCTTCTGTACGGTTTCAAATCCGAAAAATGTGGATGTTTTCAAAAAGCTGGGTGTCAGTAATGTGATAAGTTCTACCTATATAGTCGCAAATATGATTGAACAACTGGCAACTTTACGAAACATTGAGAATTACATTCCCATCGAACAAGGGAAGGTTGGGCTGATAGAAACACTTGTGGATGTTGATGCCGATGTCTGTTTCAGACCGATAAGTGAAATTGACATTCCGAAACAGTCCATCATTGCATGCATTATCCGAGCGGGAGAAAGCATTATTCCGAAAGGGAATACGCTGATTTATCCCAATGATAAACTCATTTGTCTTTTTAATGATGGTTCGAAAGAGGAACTTGTCCAAAGTCTCAGTAAGAAAGGCATTCAACATGGTGAACATTAGTGACAAGTATCGGTGTATCCTTTACTATGTCGGAACTTTATGTAAATTCGTTTCAATTGTTTTGCTTATACCTCTGTTCAGTCTGCTGTTTTATCCGGCTGAATGGTATCAGGGGTTATATTTTCTTATATCAGCCGTGCTGTCTTATACTGTGTCACTCGTTTTTGTTTCAATCGGGAAAAATCATAAACAGAAAAAATTAGTCAATGGTCAAGATGCGATCATCGTAGTTCTTTCGTGGATGTTGGCCGTCATATTTTCTGCTTTACCTTTTTTACTCTCTGGACAGCTGCCATTTACAGGATCGATATTCGAGGCTGTCAGCGGGTGGACAACAACAGGATTGTCTGTAGTTGATGTTGTCAAGGTTCCGGCAATTTACCTGTTGCACAGAAGTGTGATTCAGTTTTTTGGCGGAGTAGGACTGGTTTTGGTGGTCTTCGCCATTTTGTCGGAAACCTACGGTATGCGCCTTTTCTCAGCGGAGGGACATAATGATCGTTTAATGCCGAACCTGGCAAAATCAGCCCGAATGGTCATGATGATTTACTCATTCTATATGTTTGCAGGAGTGCTGCTTTATGTTGCCTTTGGAATGCCGCTGTTTGATGCTCTCAATATTTCGATGGCAGCACTTTCAACCGGAGGATTTGCGGTAACTCCGGATAGTATCCATGCCTATAAAAGTTTTCCAATAGAAATCATTACGATCGTCCTGATGATTTTAGGGAATACGAATTTCGCAGGTCATCTCCTTTTGGTCAATCGCCGTTACAAACAGGTTGTGAAAATGGATGAAGTCAGGTTCGTGTTTATAGCTCTGCTATTTGGTACAGTCTTGCTGTCGTTGATCGGTTTCTTTACACAGACGATAACTATACGACAGGCACTCTTTGAAACAGCATCAGCCATTACTACTACGGGGTTTTCGATTACGGTCTACTCACATTGGCGTCCGTTTGCTGTGCTGATTCTGATAACATTTATGGTCATTGGCGGTGGCAGCGGATCAACTGCCGGAGGTATGAAGCAATTCCGTTTCGTCATTATGCTTCGTTCACTTATGTTAAGTATCCGAAAGCGGTTTTTGCCTAAGCAAGTCATCAAAGATGTCATGTTGAATCAGGCGGAAGGTTCTAAAGCACTGGATCTGCCCTATGTTCTTGATGTTTATCATTTTGCATTTCTTTATCTGTTGATCCTGCTTTGCGGAAGTCTCCTTATCAGTATGTTTGGGTTCACATTCCAAGATTCACTCTTTGAGTTTGCATCTGCTATTGGGACCGTAGGTACCTCCGTCGGGATTACCTCGATTCATGCTCCGGCATCCGTTTTGTGGATTGAGATTGTCGGAATGATGCTTGGGCGATTGGAGATCATTGTTTATATCGTGGCGTTTATTGCTGTCGGAAAGGATGTATCGGTTTCTATCAGAAGAAAGAATGGATAATGTCACAATGTTATCCTCTTTTTTTTGAAAAGTCCTTAAGATATAATAAATACAGAAGACAGAGGTGAAAATATGCAACTCACCATCGGATTTCATTATCAGCATCAGCCTTCGGACATACAGGGATTTTTAGACTGGATCAATTCATTGCCGCTTGATGCCTGTGAACTGATTGTGGTCGATGACCGGCCTGAAGAAGGGGACCTGGAGTTCCTCAAAAAGTATCCGTTTGATAAACATGTGGAGATCAGGCTTGTCTCTTTTTCGCTTCAGGGGAAGGCCAACGCCTACAATCACATTGTTGATCAGGCGAAGCATCCGTACTTAATGTTTGTGACCGCTCAGCACCGCTTTGACGCAACACAAATAAAAGACATGGTACAGCTATTGCAAAGCAAAGCGGCCGATGTGGTCGTTGCACCGATTGATCACAAGCATCTGCCATGGCATCAGAGGCGCGCCTATCCTAAACCGTTTACCCAGATTCATTCGATCTTTGATGATCCTTCGTTATTGGTCTCATTCACCGACACGATTTACGGAAAAATTTTCAATGTCGATTTTCTTAAACAAAACAGAGTGCACTTCATGGAGTTTGACACGATGCTGGGCATTCCGTTTTTGAGCACGGTATATGCCTACAGGGCTAAGATTGCTTATGCATATTGGCTCAGTCTGGATCTGGGTACGGAGATGTTTGAGCAGGGGCATAAAGACATATTCAAAGCGCTTGATAAGATCGTTTCTTTGTACCGTCGTATGCATATCGATGATTTGTTCGCTAAGGAGCTCAATTATCTGATTTTGCGTAAAATAATCGTAAATAATGTGCTTGTAAGCAAAGAACTCAAAAAAGATGAGCGAACCCTTTTGCTTAAGCAATGTAAGAATTATATCAAACGGCGGGGAGTCGTTTGGGATAATCCGTATTTCGCTGCGGATGATAAATGGCTACGTCTGAATTATCATTATGTCAAGATGATTATCGGCTAAAGAGGGAAACCTCTTTTTTATGATGAAATATTTACATTTAATAATGTAAAAAAAACATGTTAAATGAAAAATAATGTAAAATTAGATTGACATCTTCTTTCAACGGCGTATAATAACAATATCAAAGGAGAAAGAATATGAAATTTCTAACAAGATTATGGACTTTGTTGTTGATTTCCTTCTTGGTTGTCGGTTGTACCGGCGGCAAAGTTGATGGAGAAGATTTGGTTTTAAAGGTTGCTAAGAGCAGTGATGTAATTTCTCTGGATACCCACGTCGCTACCGACGGAGTCTCTTTTGAAGTCATCAAAGCATTTACCGAAGGTTTGGTCGAATACGATGCGGCCGGAAATATTATCGCCGGTGTTGCCAAAGCATGGGACGTATCGGCTGACGGTAAAGTTTATACCTTTACGTTACGTGAAGACGCCTTTTGGTCCAACGGGACGAAAGTAACGGCTGCGGATTTCGTATACGGATTCCAACGCTTGGCTGATCCCGCAAAAACGCACCAATACTCTTACTTGGTCGATTCACTGAAGATTGCCAATGGCGCAGCTGTTTTAGCCGGAACCAAACCGGTCAGCGATCTTGGCGTCAAGGCAGAAGGTGATTTCAAGTTTGTGGTCACCTTGGATGAAGCCGTTCCGTATTTCATGCAGTTAATGACCTTCCCGTCGTTTCATCCGGTCAACAAGGCATTTGCTGAGGCTGCCGGTGACAAATATGCGACGACCGTAGAATTTCTGATTTCCAACGGGCCGTTTGTTTTGACCGAATGGATTTCCGGAAGTCTGATCAAATTCAAGAAAAACGATAAGTATTGGGATAAAGCGGCTGTCAAACTTGACGGACTTGAATTCCAAATCTTTAAAGATTATCAAAGTGCAGCATTGGAATATGAAACCGGGAATATCGATGTAACCGCGATTACATCCAACATCGTTGACCGCTATAAAAACGATGCCGGCTACACCGAAGTGAAGTTGGGTTATGTGTGGTTCTTATCACCGAACCAGCTGAATGTCACCATGCAAAACAAAAACCTGCGGTTAGCACTGGCTCACGCATTTGACAGAACGCACATTGCCGAAAAATTACTGGGTGACGGGTCGATCGTTGCCGGCGGTATCGTTTCTTCCGGATTGGTGACCGGTCCTAACGGTAAAGATTTCCGGGAAGATTCCGGTGTGTTCCAGACGATGGATGTAGCCAAAGCCAAAGCTTTCTGGGAAGCTGCGAAAACTGAATTGGGTGTTACGGCTCTTACGATCGAACTGCTTGTCGGCTCTCCGGAAACGGATACCGGTTTGGCAGTCGGTACGGCTGAGTTCTTAAAATCTGAGTTTGAGAAGAACTTACCGGGATTGACGGTCAATATCAAGACCACGATCAAAAAAGACCGCTTGGATCTTATGAACAAAGGTGAATATCAGTTGGGACTGACCCGTTGGGGTCCGGACTTCGCTGATCCTCTGACCTACCTGAAAGACTTGTTTGAAACCGGATCACCTTACAACTATCCGAGATTCTCTGTTGCTGAGTATGATGCGATCATTGCTTCGGTATCGCCGGGAGGAACTTTGGCTGCCGATCTCAATGTCCGTTGGGATACCCTGAAGCAGGCTGAAGCCTTCTTGTTGGGTGAAGCGGGTGTCATTCCGGCATGGCAGACAGGTACTGCAATGCTGATCAGCACGAAAGTTACCGGAATTGAATATCACGTAGTCGGAATGCCTTGCTACAAGCGCGCCACGAAAGTTAAGTAGTATTCAGGGCCCACATCGGGCCCTTTGTTTTACAGAAAGGAGTAAGCCATGCTGAAGTACATTTCAAAACGGGTTTTCTGGTCGATTGTCACATTGCTGATCATCATTTTCATCCTGTTTCTCTTGCTTCAATTTATGCCCGGAACACCGTTTGATGATGAGAAGCTGACCGAAGCCCAACGAATTATCATGTATGCCAAATACGGTCTTGATGCCCCATTTTGGCAGCGTTTCGGTATATATCTCAAAAACATCCTGTTAGAGGGGGATTTTGGGATCTCTTTGGCCTTACAGAAAAACCAATTGGTACAGGATATCGTGTTGCCGCGGTTAGGTATTTCTGTGCGGATCGGCTTACAGGCTTTGATCCTGGGGACTACGATGGGTATTCTTTATGGGGTTCTGTCCGGTTCAAATAAGAACACTTGGATTGATACGGCAACGACATTTGTTGCGGTATTGGGTGTCAGTATTCCCTCGTATGTCTTTGCTTTACTGCTCAGTTATTTCTTCGGATATAAATGGCGCATTTTCAGTATCACTTACCGTCACGGCACACCGTTTTTATCATCGATCTTGCCGACGATCTCCTTGTCGATGTTTGTCATGGCGCAGACCACCCGGTTTTTACGCACCGAACTGATCGAAGTGCTGTCCTCCGAATATATCAAACTGGTTGAGGCCAAAGGGGTCAAACGCCTGAAAGTTATATTCCGTCACGGCATCCGAAATGCTTTGATATCCGTAGTTACTATTTTAGGTCCTCTGACCGTCACCCTGATGACCGGATCGCTGGTCGTTGAGCGGGTGTACGGTGTGCCGGGGATAGGGGATTTGCTGGTGGAAGGCATTCTTACCAATGATTTCAATGTCATTGTCATGATTGCATTTATTTACAGTGCTTTGTATATCACGATGAATCTTGCGGTCGATATCCTTTACGGTATCATCGATCCGCGCATTCGCGTGGCGAAGGGAGGTTAACATGGAAAATATCAGTAAAGAAATGTTTACTCCGGTGCTCACGCAGGATCATCAGATTCAGGAAATGGTCTTTGATACCGGAGCTACCTTTTTCAAGGATGCCTGGAAGCGGTTTAGTAAAAACAAGGGCGGGGTCATCGGCTTGGCTGCCATCATTTTCATTTTAACCATGGCGCTGATTGGTCCGCTGATCGGTACCCATGTGTACAATGAGCTGATTGCCGAGCACATCGATCTGCCGGCCCGTGTCCCGTTTCTCGAGAATTTCGGCATTTTCGATGGGTCGGTCAACGGTTTTAATCCGTATATCACCCGTGGACTGACGGATGTGTATTATTGGTTCGGAACCGATAATCTCGGACGCGATTTGTGGGCTCGGGTATGGATGGGAACACGGATATCCTTTTTCGTCGCCTTGGTTGCGGTAGCGATCGATGTCGTTTTCGGAATTACTTATGGGTTGATATCCGGTTATTTCGGCGGGAAGGTCGATTTGGTCATGCAGCGCATCGTGGAAATCATTTCCGGGATCCCCAATCTGGTGGTCGTTATTTTGTTGGTGCTGGTGTTAAAGCCGGGGTTGACCTCGATTATCTTAGCTCTGATGATCACGGGGTGGATTTCGATGAGTCGGGTCGTGCGGTCTCAGACCCTGAAAATCAAGGAGATGGAGTTTGTATTGGCCGCGAAAACCTTGGGTGCATCCTCATTCTTTATCATTGCCAAGGAAGTGTTGCCCAACATCATCGGACAGATCATCGTCATGACGATGTTCTCGATTCCCAGTGCGATTTTCTATGAGTCATTTCTGGCGTTTATCGGCTTGGGATTACAACCGCCAATCGCTTCTTTGGGCGTACTTATTTCCCGGGGATATTTGGCGATGCTGACCTATCCGCACATGGTCACATTTCCGGTTGTCGTATTGTCGACGCTGATGCTCAGTTTCAACTTGGTTGCGGACGGACTGCGGGATGCATTTGATCCGAAAATGAAAGGATTTTAGGTGAACTTATGGAACAGAAACCGATTCTTGAAGTAAAGAACTTACAAATATCTTTTCAGTTGAATTTCGGGGTCAATCATGTCATCCGGGATATCAGTTTTCATCTGTACAAAGGGGAAACACTGGCGATCGTCGGGGAGTCGGGTTCGGGTAAGTCCGTTACCACCAAGTCCATTTTGGGTCTGATTGATGACAATGGTGCGGTGGAAGTAGGATCCTGTCTTTTTCGGTATCAGAAGGATAATAAGGATATCGAAGTGGACTTGCTGAAATGCGGGAAGGACTATTTGCAGAAACATATCCGGGGAAATAAAATTGCGATCATCTTTCAGGATCCGATGACCTCGCTGGATCCGACGATGAAGGTCGGACATCAGATCATGGAGGGCATGTTGGATCACAGGAAAGTGAAGAATAAAAAAGAAGCGATCCAACGCACTTTGGAATTGTTGGAACTGGTCGGTATCGATCAGCCGGAAAAGCGGATCAACCAGTATCCTCACCAGCTGTCCGGCGGTATGCGTCAGCGCGTCGTCATTGCGATTGCCTTGGCGTGTGAGCCGGATGTGCTGATTGCGGATGAACCGACGACCGCGTTGGACGTGACGATTCAGTCGCAGATTTTAGAGCTGATTAAGGACATTCAAAAGAAAACCGGGGTTGCGATCATCTTTATTACCCATGACTTGGGTGTTGTGGCCAATGTGGCCGACCGGGTTGCGGTCATGTATGCAGGGAAGATCGTAGAGACCGGGTTAGCGAGTGAGATTTATTACAATCCGAAACATCCGTATACCTGGGGACTGTTATCCAGTATTCCCTCGATGAGCGGGCAAAACGAGGAGATTCTCTCGATTCCGGGAACACCGCCCAACCTGATTCAGCCGCCCAAAGGCGATGCGTTTGCGTATCGCAGTGATTATGCGATGGCGATAGATTTCCAGGAGCATCCGCCGATGTTTCAGATATCAGAAACGCACTTTGCGGCGAGCTGGTTGCTTCATCCCGATGCGCCGAAAGTAAATATGCCATCGGTATTGCAATCCAGAATTGATTCTTATAAAAAGCGAGGTGACACCCATGAGTAATGTCATTTTACAGGTGGATAACCTGAAGCAGTACTTTCGGATCGATCGAAAGACGACAATCAAAGCGGTGGACAATGTTTCCTTTAAAGTGTATGAAGGGGAAATTTTCAGTGTGGTCGGTGAATCCGGTTCCGGTAAATCAACGCTGGGAAGATCGCTGATTCGGATTTATGATGCCAATGCCGGAGAAGTTACTTTCTTGGGCAAAAAAATCACCGGAAAGCTCAACGGCGAGTCGATGCGGTTTTTAAGGAAGAACATGCAGATGATCTTTCAGGATCCGATGGCATCGCTCAATCCGCGTAAAAAAGTGTTGGATACCGTCGCCTTCGGTTTGGATGTCGCAAAGGAAGTTAAGACCAAAGAAGAGCGTAAACAACGTGTCATCGATGTCTTGAAAAGTGTCGGTTTGAGTGAAGATCATATTACCCGTTATCCTCATATGTTCTCCGGTGGTCAGCGTCAGCGCATCGGGGTTGCGCGGGCATTGGTGATGGATCCCAAATTTATCATTGCGGATGAAATCATCAGTGCACTGGATGTGTCCATTCAGGCTCAAGTCATCAATCTGATGCGTAAAATCCAGAAGGAAAAAGGCCTCACATTGATGTTTATTGCTCATGATCTTTCGATGGTTCGCTATATTTCCGATCGCGTTGCGGTGATGCATTTGGGTCATATCGTTGAGATGGGAACGGTGGAAGACATCTACGAACATCCGCTCCACCCATATACGAAATCCCTGTTATCCGCAATCCCTCACCCGGATCCCGACAGTGAAAAGCTGAGAAAGCGGGTTTTATATCATAAGCAGAACATTGATTATAATCACGGTCAGATTCAAGCGCTCAATGACACTCACACCGTGTTGGCAACCAAGGAAGAATTGGATGCCTGGCAAAAGGGTGATTACAGCGATATATTGGTACAAATGTAGAATCACATACACAAGGCTGCACACAGGGTGCAGTCTTTTCAATGCTATCTAGTTATGAGTTTGCATATTGGTTAAGTGGTATAAATTCATGCTTGATACCACAGGGTCCGATACAGTACACTATAGCTATGATAAACAATATGACTTGATTTCAAAATTTGAGGATTATGGGGTTTTAAAACAATGGAAGATATAAATCAAATAATGGATGAATACCGAAGTAATACGAATCATATTTCAAATTTGATCAGAATGCTATTAAACCATGAAAATTAAGAATGTTTTCGTAAAAGAGGTTAATGATTTCAGACAAATTTATAACGATATAAATAGGATTTTTAATGTTGAAAAAGGCTTACCTGAACAAGTGTTCAATGAAAAATTTTCAAACTTTTTATGTGAAGAATTTGATTGGACGATGAGCTATAAATTTTGGGATTTATTAAAAGCTCTGGCAATTAGGTCTAACGATGATCAAATATTTATGATGGTTCTTGACCCGAATCCTGTAGATTATTATCACAAAGAGTTTAATTATTATAGTTGCTTGAAGCTTCCTATAAGTATGGAAAATACAGAATATTTTGAGGCACTTGAAATTGGACCGGACGAAAGTCCAGCTGATGCTATTTTATACAATTCATTTACGATTGTATGGACATCCCCATCGATGAAATGGGGGATATGGGGGCAAAGAGAGTATGGAGTATCTATAATAGCCATAAATAATGAATTAGACTCTAAAGATTTTCTTCCATATTTAAACCTGTGGAAGACAGCTGATGAGGCAATGAATGGATGGATGTATCTTGAGTTTAAAGACCAGATCATCCCGAGAAAGTTAAAAGAACTTTTTGCTAAGAATTACTCAAATAGCGTATAACAGAATAATTATTGATGATACATCAAGGAAATGTGGAGTGATGAAATGAAAAAATCATGGAATAAGCTTGAGATTATAAATCAGTATAAAAGCGGCTGTGATATTATGCATAGAGCAACCTTGGATGGAGATTATAAAACAAACAATAAGGAGGGTAAAAAGATAGTTGATATTTTTAAATTCTTAGAGAAAAATAAAGTACTTGCATTAGAAACATTGCCGTTATTGTTTGATGATGAAAATGTTGTAACAAGAACAAAGGCTGCTGCGCACTGTTTAGCGCTAGAAATTAACACTCTAGAAGCAGAAAACTTATTAAAACGAGAGTCTGAAAAAAAAGAAAACGGGATATTTGGGTTTAATGCTGAAATGACATTGAAAGTATGGAAGGAAGAAGGGTGTTTGATAGTATATGAAAAGTAACCAGTTAAATATCGATATGATTTTGGAGTTTTAAAATGAAAAAAACAGTTACTTCTGCTGAGATTAAAAGTCAATATCTTAAAAGTCTATCAATAATAGAGAAATCAAATTTAGAAAGTGAATATAGAATTGGAAATAAAGAGGGAAAGAAAATAATAAATCTTTTTAAGATATTAGAAAAGGATAACGAGTTGGCAATAGAGGTTTTGGCTTCACTTTTCGAGAATGAATCTGTAAAGGTAAGAAATTGCGCTGCTGCTCACTGCTTGGCATTAGGAATATTTGAAGAACAAGCAGTTGATGTTTTGGAAAAAATATCCAAGCTTAATATGAGAATTTTTTCTTTAGAGGCTGAAATGACACTTAAAGTATGGCGTGAACAAGGATTTTTAAAAGTATATTAACAGCTATGGCTTCACCTTTGACTCTCTGGGCAATCCGACGAGTGTGAAGATGGAGACAACCCGCTGATCACTCACAGTTACCAAGCGAGAACCAGCCGTTTATCATCCAGCCTCTATGCCAACGGGGGTAAAGTTGAATATATCTACGATACCCTTGACCGTGTCATTGGGGTGAAGATCGACAACGCAGCCAGCCCACAGATTGAATACCGCTATGACGCATCCGGTAATCTGGCCATCGTCAAAGACAACCTGCGCAACATCACCACCACTCTGGAATACGATTTAGCCAACCGCCTGTCGAAGATCACGGACAGTCAGGGACATGCGATTACGGTTGGCTTTGATGCCAAGAACCGGTTAAGCGGTGTTACAGAAGTTCTCAAGGGAACGACGTATACCTCCAGTTATACCTATAATGCGGACAATCAACCCGCAACCGTGAGTGCGGATGGCAAGACGCACAGCTATACCTATGATCTGTTGGGAAGGCTGAGTGGGACATCATTAAATACCGCTACGCCGTATACCACTGCACTGACCTATAAAACCCATCCTTCCACCGGCAGCAGTTCCCATGTGCTAGACTCTTATCGCAGCGGATCAACGACGACCACCTACCAAGTCGATGCCAATGGCAACATCACTGAACTGAGTGACGGGACGTATACCTTTACCTATGAATATGATGATTTCAATCAGCTGATCCGGGAGAACAACCCGTTGCTCAATAAGAGCATCACCTACCAATATGATTTGGGCGGAAACCTGAAAGAAGTGAATGAGTATGCCTACACCACCGGAGATCTGGGCAGTCCGACCTCCACGATCGTTTATACCTATGGCAGTGCATGGAAAGACCAGCTGACCAGCATCGGCAGTGATGGCCTTACTTATGATGCCAATGGCAACCTGCTTTCCTATAAGACAAGAAGTTACAGCTGGCAGGCCGGAAGGCAGTTGGCTCTGATCACGGATACCGATGAGGATAACATCTTTACTGCAGATTATACCTACAATGAGTCGGGCATCCGGACGCGCAAAGTGGTCAACGGGGTCATAATGTTTTTTGTCAAGCAGATTTCCC
>DDYT01000041.1 GCA_002348095.1 Erysipelotrichaceae bacterium UBA2227
AGGCTGCCCGCGGACAACGCAGCGATCGTCGCGACAACGAAAGAACTCAACGTGAAATGTACCCGGCGGTCTGTGACGGCTGCGGTAAAGAAACGATGGTTCCTTTCCGCCCGACGACCGGAAAACCGGTTTACTGCAGAGACTGCTTCAAACCCAACTACAACCGCTAAGATCAAACTCCGGATATTCCGGAGTTTTTTCATGAGAAAAGCAGCCGAAGCTGCTAGGGTAACTGATTCAGTAGTTCGATCATCTTCTCATTAAATAGCGGACTCGTTTCGTTAGGACAATGACCTTCCCCTTCAAATATATAAACCAATGTATTGGGTACCGTGGATTCAATGATGCCGACCGTATCGACACTGACCCACTCATCATCATCTCCCCACAAGACGATGACAGGGATATCTTTTGATTTCAAATCTTCGATATTGAGATTTTTCGCTGTGCGGAGAAAATCGACCCAGGCACCGAAGGTACCTTTGATTGTGAACGGATCATAATATCCAAACAGCTCGTCTTCTTCAGGTATCCGATTGTATGCAGATGTCAAAAAGTTGGTTACGTTTTTCTCGTTGACCACGAAGTTCTTCAAAATGACCTTCATCCACTGGCCGACGGAAGGAATATTAAACAGAAAACTGCTGCGGTGTGCTCCGCTGACAGCTCCGTCGATAAATCCCAGGGCGCGGATTTTTTCTTCTCGCTGATTCGCCATGGAAATCGTCGTTGAAGCACCCATGGAATGGCCGGTCAAAATCCAGTCACCGCCGATATCATATTTCTTTTCGATTTGATCGATCATCAGCCAGAGCAATCGTGCACGGTTATCTTGAGAGTGATCGATGTTGCGCTTTCGATCAGAGTATCCAAAGGCGGGCAGGTCGACTGCCACGACATTATAGCCGGCCTCTGCCAGTGCCTCTACATTGTTTCGATACGAAAACGTCGATCCTCCCAATCCGTGAATCAACAGTATGTTGCCATTGTTTTGCGGTGAAAACCAGGTACGGATATGCAATGATACGCCATCGGCAATCACAAACTCACTGTTTTCAAAAGGTTTAACAGGTATGGCCTTAGTGTTTTCGGCAGGTAAAAAGTAGGGGAGAATAAATACGATGAACAAGAGTATCAGCAAGATTTTTTTCCAGGTTTTCATATGCACCTCATTAAGTGGTAGCTCAGTTTGATCAACTGCCTATATTGTATCAGATATAACAAAGAACTCCTAAGAGTTCTCGAGTTTGCGTTGACGCCACAGACTGATCTGATAATGGATATAACAACCGACGCAAAAGCCCAGGATGGCCAGCGAGCAGGCAGCTAACACCATGGCCGCAAATATCAGACTGAGGACAGTCCAGCCCAGCCAGGCACTGATCAGCGATGCCGAAAGCATCGTTACGGCAAGGATCTGATTGAATCTCTGCTGCGTTTTGTCTTCCTGTACGTAATGACTCAGCGGCTTTTTCAGAAGCGGTTTTGTCAGTTCCATGATCGGATGAACATGAAAGAAAAGGGAGGACAATCCGCTGAGCAAAGGGATCAACAGCAGCCAGGACGCCCGGGTAATCATAAAAAGAATGACCGTTATAACGATCGACCATTGGTTAGCACGAACCAGCGGCCGGGGAATGGTTTGATTTACAGGCATAATAACTCCTTTCTTAAGTGATATCATCATATTGAACAAGACTGCATATGTCAATCAATGTGTTCTTTCACCGGACGGATTTCAATTTGAAATCGATGCGGTGAAGGTTTATAATTGAATGCGGAGGGTAGTTATGAAAAATATCATGTTGGACACTTGGCTGGATTTCCGATTCATTTCAAATGTTAAGGGAAGTCCGTCGAATGACAAATTTGCTTTCGTAGTCAGTAAGGCTGATCTTAAAAAAGATACATACGAAAATAATATTTGGGTTCAGTCATCGGATCGGCGGTTTCAGCTGACCGCATTCAATCAGGAATCATTTTATATTTGGCTGGACGATGAGACGATCCTGTTTTCATCCGGGCGTCAGAAGGATGAACAAAGTAAAGCAATCAGTACGGACTTCTTTAAAATATCGTTAAAGGGCGGTGAAGCCGTCAAATACTTCAGTCTGCCGCTGATTGTCACTTCAATACAGTCCGTTGGAAACGGTCGCTTTGTTCTGACCGCACTCAGTGATGTTCGCCATCCGAAATATCATACATATTCCGATGAGGAAAAAGCAAAAGCGGCCAATGAGCTCAAAGAGAATGCCTTTTTTGAAGAGATCAATGAGGTGCCCTTCTGGTTCAACGGGTCCGGATTGACGGATGGGAAAAGAAACCGACTTTTTGTTTTTGATTCAGATAGAAATCAGCTGACACCGGTGACCTCACCGACAGTGAGTGTCGGTGATTTAACGATCGATAAGAAAAAAGAAGTCGTATATTTTTCTGCCAGTGATTTTAAAAATCTGCGTGATCTGACCAGTTCCCTGTTGAAATTAAGTCTGACTGATTTGAAAGTAAGTAAGGTAATCAACAGGAAACTGAATGTATATGGTGTTTACATGCTTGAAGACACTTTGCTGGTGTTGCACAACCGTCGCAAGGAGTTTGGCATGAGCGAGAATCCGGTTTGGTCAAAAATCGACCTTGATAACAGAAAAATCACGGATTTGATTGTTCCGGAATATTCTGTGGGAAATTCGATTGGCAGTGACGTCCGGTTGGGCGGATCTGAACTGATCAAAGTCATTGGAGAACAACTGGTCTTTACGATGACTGTGGAAGATCATTCGCGTTTGGTTGCTTTGGATCAACAGGGCGGACTTACAGAAATTTTTGATGCCCCGGGGTCGATCGACGGATTTGCTTATGTCGGTGGCGATTGGTATGTCAGCGGTTTGTTTGATCAGTCCCTTGGGGAGATCAAAAAGATCGTCGGTGACACTTTGGCGGATGTGACGGACTTTAATGCTGAGGTAATCAAGGATGCCTATGTGGCAAAACCTCAAAGAATAAGCATAAAGTCCAATGGTGATAATGTTGACGGTTGGGTATTGTTGCCTCAGGATTTCGATTTGAATAAACATTATCCCGCGATACTAGATATTCACGGCGGACCGAAAACGGTGTACGGCGAAGTTTACTGCCATGAGATGCAGGTATGGGCAAACTTGGGATTTGTGGTGATGTTCTGCAACCCGCACGGTTCGGATGGCAAGGGAAATGCTTTTGCGGATATCCGGGGCAAGTACGGCACGATCGATTATCAGGATATCATGAGTTTTACGGATGAAGTGCTGCTCCGATATCCCAACATCGATGTCCGGCGCATCGGAGTAACCGGCGGATCCTATGGCGGATTTATGACCAATTGGATCATCGGTCATACCGATCGCTTTGCCTGCGCATGTACACAGCGTTCGATATGCAACTGGACTTCGTTTCACGGAGTATCGGATATCGGTTATTTCTTTACGCCCGATCAGGCCGGAGCATCCTTGTTGAAAACAGAAGATCATGAAAAGTTATGGTTTCACTCACCATTGCGTTATGCTTCAAACTTCAAAACACCGACCCTGGTCATCCATTCCAAAGCGGATTACCGTTGTCCCGTCGATCAGGGATATCAGATGATCACGGCCTTAAAGGAAATGAAGGTTGAAAGTAAGATGGTCGTGTTTAACAGTGAAAATCATGATTTGTCGAGAAACGGAAAGCCGAAAGCCCGTCAGAAACGTCTTAAGGAAATTACGGAGTGGATGCAGAAGTATTTAATGGATAAAAAAGGTCACTGAGGTGACCTTTCACATCCAATCTTTACATACATCAACCCACAAGTCCGTCTGTGCATGAGTTTCCAATTCGTATGGGGTCAGTTCGACAGCAGAATTAGCGCTTCCGCACGCCGGATAAACGGACTCAAACCGCTTAAGCGAGATATCCAAGGCGACGGTCAAGGGCTGTTTTAGCGCAAACGGGCACACCCCACCGACCGGATGGCCGATGATCTCTTCGGTTTTTTCGCCGGGAAGCATTCGTGCCTTCATATGAAACTGCGATTTAAACTTTGCGTTATCCACTTTACTGTCACCGGCTGTTACGATCAGCAAGGCTGAATCATTGTATTCAAACGCAAGGGTCTTTGCGATCCGTTTTGGTTCGGTACCGAGTGCCTGTGCAGCCAATTGCACTGTCGCACTGGATACATCAAATTCTATGACTTTATGCAATAATCCCTGATTTGAAAAGTAATCTTTTACCTCTTTGATACCCATAAATACCCCCTGAAACATTGAGGTCAGTGTAGCACTTCAAAGAGCTTTTTACAAGGACTTTCCAAAGAGTTTCAAAGCATCGGTTTTTGCCTGCGTTTGTATGGATTCTACATTGCGACTGGCAAATGTAAGGCGCGTTTCAATGGGGACAGACATTCCAAACTCATCGGTAACCACCATCGATCCTTCGATCATCTTTGTCTTAAAAGCCGTGGCATAGGGATAATCTTGCTTGTTGCCCCACAGATACGGTACAGGCATGTAGCCGCTGGCAAACATCGTATATAATCCGATCGGTGTATAAGGTCGGCCGATATTCTTCTCAATGGAGTCAAGGACGGCCGATGCTTCTGTTATAAAACGACGAGTCCTACTCTCAATGTCCTTTTCAAAGGGTCGGATGCTCACTTGATGTCTGGATTTTAGCTTGCGATAGTGACTCAATGCGCCAAGTGTGATTCTGATGCTTTCATCCATGATTGCAGGGGTGGCCAGTTCGATGGCTTCACTGTAACTCACTACGTGAACAAGCGGGGGAGAGTTTGGGGTGTCAGGTTCGATATCATCCATCATCATACTGACCATGGCCAGCTGTTCTTTGGCTAAGGGGAGTTGGGGTGAGAAGAAATCCAACCCCGCGCGAGGCTGCAGATACACCCGGAAATCATCATCACAAAGAGGGGACAGAAGATGCAAAATCGCCCTCGCCTTGGCAATGTCCACGATCCCCCAGGTGGTACGCGGGGTATTGAGCATGATCTGAAGGATGAAGTCACTGATGCCGTAAAGCTTTGCTGTCTTGGCCGCAATCACGGCAGAGACAATATAAGTTACATCATCACTGCCCCGAAACGCAAAGTGATGGGGGATGTTCGGTTCAAACGGTTTATTCGTTTGTGCAATGTACTTAAGTGTTTCGATGTGCTGATGCAGATTGGTAAGCAGATCGTTGGGGCCGCGTCCGTCTAACTGATTAAACCACCAGAAAGACAGGGCATGCCACGCGATATTGATGGTTTCCTCATGAATTTTAGCGAGCTGATCGACCTGTTTGGTACCGGAATACGTCCGCAGAAGTAAGGGACGGGAAACATCGTAAATCATCCGGTATTCTTCGGGGGTCTGTATCGGAACGCCGCCGCCATTGGGCAATCCCGTCCAGTCTTCATTGAAGTTGGACTGGGTCAGTTGGGAGGATCCGATCGAACATACATCCAGATAGCCGGTCTTAGCCAGATCTTTACACCATTGCGCAAAGAGTTCGATTGCTTCTTTTCGTTCTGACACATAAGGACCGGCATGGACGCGGGTCAGAGGCAGTTGTGAGTGTCGTTGATGGTGCTTCAATCGCAAGAGGAGCGTGTCTTTTCGGGTGCCGTACTGCGTATAGCCGCCCTTTGCACTTGGTTTGATGTGCTCATGATCACCTGAAGCGATGTACTCCTTGGCGATTTTCTTTAGCTGTTCATCGTAGGCGCATCCCAATATAAGTGACGATGGGATAAGTTGCTCTTCGATGCCCATATGGATCAGGGTCTCAGTGAGGCTGTTTGATCCGGTCAATGATGATACAAGCCCTCGGTGTGCTTTTTCAATCAGTTCGCTGCTCTTTGGCAGACCGGCGAAAAATATCCGCGACAAATTCCCGCCATTGTTCGTCAGAGCGTTGGCTTCTTGCAGGGCATAAACGAGATAGCCGACGATTTCTGCGGCACGAACAGGATCCAACCGGTAACTGATGCCCAGATGCGTGATTTCGTGATCTTTGATCCATTGCACCACCCGCTGCTGATGATGCGGCTGTTCTATCGATCCCAACGCTTTATTGATGTCCTCTGATCCCAGCAGAACCCATTGGCCGCACTCTTCCAACAATCCTTTGATGGAGTTGAGGCCAAGGGTATGGACATCCGGCAGAGGTTTTAGCAGTGCGTATTTTCGGCTCATATCTAGATCCCCTTCGGTTTGTATCGGTGAAAGAAATCCTTGACATCCCAGCGGCCGATATTGTTAAAGTCAATGCCATACAAAGCATTGGCCAAATCCAGGGTCAGCTGCAAGTAGCGATGGGAAGTATTGGCCATTTTTGCCAGCTGCAACATCGGTACGATACCGGTCGGGATGTCTTCATAGACATAGCGGGTCGTGATTTCATTGGGAGAAAATATCTCATCGTACTGGGTCGTGTTTTGAAGGGAGTCAAAAAGATTATTGCCCTGACTGCCATAGACGTCACTGAGCCACTGGTAGGCAGTGTGAAGTCTGAACCCGAAGTACTCACCGAGTTCGACCCGCTCGGCATCCAGTTTTTCCAAAAACTTGGCGATAGTCGGCGAGATACCTTGTTTATAGTGCAAATAAGTCTCGCCCGACTCAATTCGGCCGATATTGAGAATGGCCCCGATCGGATGGAAAATCGCTCCGATATTCGATAAGGAAGTTTCTACGGGAGAAACTGAGGCAGTAACCATCGTAAATGAATGTCGCAAATCGTTATATACAGAATCGGTAAACGCCGGGGTCAAGGCCGCGATTTTCAGTTGTTTTTTCCTGGAATATACGTGACTTAGGCCTGGGCGGATCTTCCGTGATGTCAAAGCGAACGTATCCGTTTCAGCTATCGGAATTTCAAATGTCAAGCCGGCTTCCTTGAGATAACGGTCAAACATATAGGCACCCAATGTCCGCCCTGGATGAATGACGATTTTGTGATCCGTACGGATATACGGAGCCATGACTGAGGCAATATCCTGATGGGCATGAGCAGGGATACAGACGATGATCACATCCGACTGATTCAGCGCGGTTTTGATGTTCGAGGTTGCCATGATCCCTTTGACTAAGGCATTGATGATCCCGTACAGTTCGATACCGCCTAAGGAGTTGATTTCATCGATCACGATTTTCGTCCGGTTATACAGTACGGTCGGATTTCCCAAATACTGAAGATAGGCAGCCAGTGCCTGGCCGCCATGACCTGCACCGATAACGCAGTAGCGGATGGTTTTACGATTTTCTATCATATGCATTCCTCCTTTTCATCTTCATTGTACCATTTTATAAAATGTTGTAAAGTTGGCAGATTTTATCACAAGATTTCACTTCTTTTACGATATAATAGAAACGTATGAAAAGAACTCTGCCGATGGTTTCAGCCGCTTTGGCTGCTTTGCTCTATGCTTTAAGTACACCGTTTCTGAAAATGATGCTGTTTATCATGGAGCCGGTTTTTTTGGCGGGTCTTTTATATTTGGGAGCCGGACTCGGAATGCTGGCGATGTGTGTCGTGTTTAAGGAAAGAAAGCCCTTTACACGCATGCAAAAGCCTTATGTAATCGGGATGATTCTGTTGGATGTGATTGCGCCGATTTTGCTGTTGTACGGCTTACGGATGAGTTATGCGGAAAATGCGGCACTGCTCAATAACTTTGAGATCGTAGCTACCGCAGTTTTTGCCTTCTTTATATTTAAAGAGAGAATCAGTAACCGGTTACGATTTGCCATTGTGACGATTACCATAGCCAGTCTGGTGCTGTCGGTTGAAAACCTTCAGTCCAGTTTGAGTTTTTCCTGGGGTTCATTATTGATTTTGTGTGCAACAATGGCCTGGGGTTTGGAAAATAACTTTACGCGCGTCCTGTCAGATAATTCCCCAATCAAAATCACGGCGATTAAAGGGATATTTTCCGGTTTGAGTTCGATTGTGATTGCAGTGTTTGTCGGTCAGATCACAACCGATGGGACCTTAATCATCCTAGCGCTGTTACTTGGATTTTGCACTTACGGACTGAGCATTATGTTCTATATTTATGCACAGCGCAGCCTTGGGGCGGCGAAGACCAGTGCTTTTTATGCCTTAGCACCTTTTCTTGGCGCAGGGCTGTCGATTTGGATTTTTAACGATGTGGCCCGGGTGAACTTCTTTATCGCATTGATTTTGATGTCGTTGGGGGTTTATTGGGTCATCATGGATACGATGAAAGGAGATCTGTCGTGAATCAGGAAGAAAAAAATGCCCGAACATGGATATGTGAGGTAGGGCGCCGGTTGTATATGCGTAATTACGTTGCGGCCAATGACGGAAACATTTCAGTACGGCTGTTTGATAAAACGATCATAGCGACACCGACCAATGTTTCGAAGGGTTATATGGATGAGGATATGCTGGTGAAACTGGATGCCGAAGGAGTTCTGCTGTCTGACACAGGAAAGCCGTCCTCCGAAATCAAGATGCACTTGCGCATCTATAAAGAGAATGAGCACGTAGGAGCGATCGTACATGCCCATCCGCCAATCTCAACTTCTTTTGCAATTGCCGGGATCTCGCTTGATGCACCGATATCACCGGAAGCCATCGTAAATCTGGGGGTCATTCCAATCGCCTCATATGCGACTCCGGGAACCAAAGATGTCGCTGATGCCGTTGCCCCCTTTTGCAAATCGCATACGGGATGTCTATTGGCCAATCACGGGGCACTGACCTGGGGGAAAGATCTGACGGAAGCCTATTTCAGAATGGAGTCTTTGGAACATGTGGCGCACATGACAATGATCTCCCACTTTACCATCGGACGGGTCAATGAGCTGAGTCAGGCACAGATTGACCGTTTAGCTGAGTTACGATCGAACATGAATCTGATTGATGCCACCATGCCTTTAGGTGCTAAGGAAGAATCAAATCTGAACGGCTTTGTATCCGTATCACAATGGATCAAGAAGAGGGAACTATGAAATTTGACACATACTTTACTATGAATGAATCAGAAGCTGCGACCTATGCATCCGAGAAACTGGCCTATCTTTTTGCGGATGATTTCAGTTTGTCGTGCAAAGAAATCGGTGATGGAAATCTCAACTACATTTTCAAGGTGACCGACAAACGATCGAATCATTCGATCATCATCAAGCAGTCCGGTCCGGTCGCCCGGATATCCGATGAGTTCAAGCTTTCGCCTGATCGCAATCGGATCGAGTACGAAATACTGAAACTTCAACAGCAGTTTGCTCCAGGCTTGGTTCCAAAGGTTTATGCCTATGACCCCATCATGCACTGTACCGTAATGGATGATTTATCCGACCATCAGATCATGCGCCGTGCACTGATGGAGTTTCAAACCTTTCCAAAATTCGCTCAGGATATTTCCGATTTTATGGTCAACACGCTGCTTTTGACCAGCGATGTCGTGCTTGAGCACAAGCAGAAGAAAGATTTGGTCAGAAATTTCATCAATCCGCAGTTATGTGAAATCACCGAAGATTTGGTCTATACCGAACCTTTTAACGATAACAAGAATCGCAATGATGTGTTTGAACTAAACAGATCGTGGGTCAGTGAGCATATTTATGATTCACTGCCGCTACGGCTGGAAACCGCAAAACTAAAGTTCGAATTCATGAATCATGCGCAGTCATTGATCCACGGCGATTTGCATACCGGTTCGATCTTTGTCAGACAGGATTCCACAAAAGTCATCGATCCGGAGTTTGCCTTTTTCGGACCGATCGGTTATGACGTCGGCAATGTGATTGCTAACCTGATTTTTTCCTGGGCACACAGCGATGCGCATCAGCAGTCTGACCATAAGCGATGGGTTGAAGAAACCCTGGTTGCAACGGTGGATTTATTTATAACTAAGTTTTCTTCAGTGTGGGATCAGAAGGTGACTGAGGTCAGTGCCTTGACTCCGGGATTTAAAGAGTATTATCTTAGTCAGGTGATGTCTGACTCAGCCGGTGTCACCGGATTGGAGTTGTGCCGGCGGATCATCGGGCTTGCTCATGTCAAAGACATTACCTCACTGACAGGGAATATCCGGCTTCGGGCTGAGCGCATTTGCCTGACGGCAGCCAAAGAGTTCATTTTAGAAAGAGGTAAGTATTGCTGCGGCTTGGATTTCTTACAAACGTTCAAAAAAGCAGAAGCAGCCTTTGCGAGGGAAGACTATGTCTGATATACTGGATATCGTTTCGGTGCGTCTGGATGATGAAAACGATGCACTGATCCTATTAGATCAGAGCCGGTTGCCCAATGAAGTAATTTACCATCAATATAAAACAGTCGAACAGATTTTTGATGCGATCGTAACGTTACAGGTGCGAGGAGCACCTGCCATCGGCATTGCGGCGGCTTACGGTTGCTATTTGGCCGTCAAGAGCAAAACAGAACTGACTCATGAGCAATTTCTGTCTTTTTTTGCAAAAATTAAGGACTACCTTGCGTCGTCCCGTCCGACCGCAGTCAATCTGTTTTGGGCATTGAACCGGATGGAACGCTGTTGTGTTGAGAATAAGCATAAGAAAGTCAGCGAAATCATTGCGTTGCTTAAAACCGAGGCGGATCGCATTCGTCAGGAAGATGAGGCGGTATGTTATGCCATCGGTGAACATGCACTTTCCTTATTGTCCGGAAATATGGGTTTACTGACGCATTGTAATGCCGGTACGCTGGCAACGGCGAAATACGGTACGGCGTTGGCTCCGATGTATTTGGGTCAACAGCGCGGCTACGGATTTAGAGTGTTTGCGGATGAGACGCGGCCGCTGCTGCAGGGAGCCCGACTGACCGTTTGGGAGTTGGCTCAGGCAGGCATCGATGTCACATTGATTTGTGACAATATGGCGTCCATCGTGATGAAGCAGGGGCTGATCGATGCCGTGTTGGTCGGATGTGACCGGGTTGCGGCCAATGGCGATACGGCCAACAAAATCGGTACCTCCGGGGTGGCTATCTTAGCGAAACATTACGGGATTCCGTTTTATGTGTGTGCGCCGCTTTCGACAATCGATATACAAACACCGACAGGTAAGGATATTGAAATCGAGTTGCGCAAAGCAGAAGAGATCACTTCAGCGTGGTATCAGAAGCCGATGGCACCAGCAGATGTTAAATCATACAATCCGGCTTTCGATGTGACGGATGCACAGCTGATCACGGCGATCATTACGGATAAGGGCATCCTGTATCCGCCGTTTGACATAAGTATTCAAGAACTGATGAAGGGAAGTAATTAAGATGAAACATATCGGAACCAAAGAAATTCATACTGAGCGTCTGTTGCTGCGTAAAATCCGCATGGATGATGCCCAAGACATGTTTGAGCAGTGGGCAAGCGATCCTCGAGTCACGCAGTATCTGACGTGGCCTCCTCACAAAAGTGTTGAAGATACAAAGCAGATCATTGCGTTGTGGATGAAAGATTTGGATGAACCGCAAGTGTATCGTTGGGTAATGGAGTCTAAAACATTGGGTAAGGTGATCGGGACGATCGATTTGGTCAGTGTCGACTCAAGACACCGATGCGGTACTTTCGGATATTGTCTTTCGGCTGATCACTGGAATAAGGGATATGCCAGCGAAGCTTTGCATGCGATGCTGAAGTATTTGTTTGTTGAAGGTGATTTTCATCGGATCGAGGCCACGCATTTGATTGAGAATCCGGCTTCGGGCAGGGTCATGGTTAAATGCGGAATGAAAGAAGAGGGAGTTAAACGTCAGAAGTTTCTCGGTCATGACGAAAATTTCCATGATTTGGTTATCTATGGCATCCTTAAGGACGAATTTTTAGCACGTTAACTGCCGAAAGGCGGTTTTTTTGTGAAAAAACCCAAAAAATGTTTTAATTTCTATATAAATTGTATGCAATCATATTGCAAACAATAAAAAGGTGTGATATATTTAATCCAACAAAGTCACAGAGATGACAAAGGAGGATTTATGAAGAAGATTATCAGTTTAATTCTAGCTTTGTTCTTATTTGCAGGTATAAACGTATTTGCAGTGGAACAAGACATTGTAGACATCGCTTCCGGAAATCCGGATTTCTCCATCCTTGTAGCAGCCCTGCAAGAAGCTGAACTGGTAGAAGCTCTTAAAGGGGAAGGCCCATTCACCGTATTTGCTCCGACCGATGCAGCATTTGCAGCCTTGCTTGCTGACTTGGGCGTAAGCGCATCTTACCTGCTCGGTCATCCGCAACTTGCCGAAATCCTTACCTACCATGTTGTTTCCGGTAAAGTAATGAGTACGGATTTAGTTGACGGTATGACACCTGCGACTCTCAATGGCGAAACGATCACGATCGATCTCGATAGTGGCGTAAAAGTCAATGATTCCAATGTAATTGCTGCTGATATCGAAGCTTCCAATGGCGTTATCCACGTCATCGACAAAGTTTTGATTCCTTCCGACTTCGTTTTATACCCGACCGTTGTAGATATCGCTGTTAACAATAGCGGATTCTCCGTATTGGTTGCTGCTCTGCAAAAAGCCGGTTTGGTAGGCGCACTTCAAGGTGCAGGCCCATTCACCGTATTTGCTCCGACCGATGCTGCTTTCACAGATCTGTTAACTCAATTAGGCGTTAGTGCAGAATATTTACTGAATCACCCGCAACTTGCTGAAATCCTGACTTACCATGTTGTCTCCGGTAAAGTAATGAGCACAGATTTGGTTGATGGTATGACAGCTGAAACGCTCAATGGCGAGGAAATTACCGTTGATTTGGATGGCGGCGTTAAGATCAATGAATCTAACGTTATCATTGCTGATTTGGAAGCTGGCAATGGCGTCGTTCATGTCATTGACAAAGTATTGATTCCTTCCGACTTCGTTTTATACCCGACAATCGTTGATGTTGCATTGAACAATCCGGATTTCTCAATCCTGGTAGCTGCTCTGCAAAAAGCCGGTTTGGTCGATGCCTTGTTAGGCGATGGCCCGTTCACTGTATTTGCTCCGACCAATGCTGCATTTGAAGCTTTGCTAGAAGCTTTGGGAATTACTGCTGAAGATTTACTGGCTCAACCGGATCTGGCAAAAGTATTGCTGTTCCATGTCATTCCGGGTAAAGTCATGAGTTCTGATTTGACCGATGGTTTGATGGCTGCAACATTGAACGGTCAAGAAGTTACTTTCACAGAAGGTTCCTGGTTCATCCAAGATGCTGAAATCATCGCTGTCGATATCGAAACCGGCAATGGTGTCATTCATGTCATCAACAAAGTCATTATCCCTTCAAACTTCACTTATGTACCTCAAGACGATGGTAACGGTTTACCGGATACCAGCGACAACAACGCTCTTGGCTTCGCATTGATCGCCTTGATGGCCGGTTTAGGCTTAGCAGTTGTCAGCTCGAAAAAACGCGTAGCAAAACAATCGTAATCTGACTTAGGGCATCTGCGGATGCCCTTTTTAATTCAAGGAGGCAACTATGGCCATTGAAAGCGCGAAGTATCGCAGTATAAAAAAAGAGAAGGACTTTGAAGTCCGGGTGTATGATGAAATTTCGTTAGCAGTAAGCAAAGATGATGATTACCGTGGGTATCGCGGGTTCAATGTGGCCTTTGATTATATCAGTGGCTATAATGATCAGAATCGAAAAATTTCGATGACGACACCGGTCATCAACGAAATGGGTGAGAACTCAATGACCATGGCGTTTGTCATGCCTTCAGAAATTCCTTTTGAAGAATTGCCAAAGCCACAAAGCGACCGGCTGACGATGATCAAAAAAGAGGGTATGACCTTTGCCTCAATTCGCTTTTCGGGAACGGTATGTCCGACATCGTTTGAAAACAAAAAACAGGAACTTTTATCGTGGATGAAGAAATACGGACTGAAGCCAGGATCATTGGTCTGGCTGGCACGCTATAATCCGCCGTTTATTCCCGGCTTTTTGAAGCGAAATGAAATTCTTATTTCGATTGAAAATAGTACGACTTAAGTAGATAAGCTCGCTCGTATTTAAGAGAAAGCTGATAAAGATGGGCTTTGATATTTACCAATGATTCACTCCCGGATGCGTAGTCCCGGAGTTTTTTTTCGAAAGCAGCCTTCTCATCTTCCGTGGCAACCTTCTTGAAATAACCCCAGACATGCTGTAGGGCATTGACGGCATATCCCGTATTTTCATCAAGGGCTAATGCAAGTTCGATCAGTCGCAGAAACTCATCTCTTGAATATCCGACTTTGACCGTCAGTAACCGTCGGATTTCGTGATAAAGCTGCGGACTTCTTTCAAGGACCACATATTTCAGTTTACTCCACTCTTGCTCGATTTTTTTGATCGGTATCGATTTATTTTGCAGATTCGATTTTACCTGCATCAGGATTTCGTAATTCATAATGTCTCTCTTTCGGAAATAAATTTCTCTGTCATTCATCATATCACATAATTGACCTCTGTTGTATGTGTTGGAAAAACTGCTATTGACAAGGTGTGATATAATACGTGAGTACATCAGAAAGACCGTGAATATTTATGAACATAACATTTGAAAGTTTCGGATTAAGCGAACCGTTGCTTCGCTCGATCGAACTGCTTGGATATCATCGCCCGACGGAGGTTCAGTCCGTTTTGATTGAAACCATGATGGAGGGCAGTGATGTCGTGATTCAATCGCAGACGGGCAGCGGCAAGACAGCCGCCTTTGCCATCCCAATCTGCGAAAATATTGAATTTGAACCCAATCGGCCACAGGCACTCATCTTAGCGCCAACCCGTGAACTGGCGTTGCAAATCAGGGAAGATGTGTTTCATATCGGACGGTTTAAGCGTATCAAGGTATCGGCCATTTTCGGAAAGTTTCCTTATGAAGTGCAGGTCAAAGAACTGAAACAGAAGACTCATGTCGTTGTGGGGACACCGGGCCGCATCCTTGATCATATACAGCGCGGTACCTTGGATGTTTCCCAAATCGGTACGCTGATCATCGATGAAGCCGATGAAATGTTTAAGCTGGGGTTTATAGCTGAGATGAATCAGATCATCAAAAAACTGCCGACCAAACGTCAGACAGTGCTGTTATCGGCTACTATTCCCGATCAGGTGGAGGAGTTAATAGCGAAGGCTGTCCGAAATCCCAAGATCATTAAAATCGAAGAGGAAAGCAATGTGCTTGAGCGCATCATGCAATATAAACTTTCGGTCGTTGAAATGGCGAAGCAACGGGTGGTCCGTGAAATCCTGATGGCCCAGCAGCCGGAAAGCTGTATGATTTTCTGCAATCTGAAAGCAACGGTCGATGAGGTATATGAAACATTTTCGGATATGAAGTTTCCGATAGAGCGTTTGCATGGCGGTATGGAACAGCGTGATCGCACTGAAATCATCCAGGCATTCAAACAGGGCAAGTTTCGCTTTTTGGTGGCGACCGATGTGGCTGCACGCGGCTTGGATATCGATCAGGTATCGCTGATCATTAATTATGACATTCCTTTGGAAGCAGAAATCTATGTCCATCGGATCGGCCGGACGGGCAGGTTTGATCAAAAGGGCAAAGCGATCACCTTGGTCACTTCCAATCAGGGCAGATTCTTACGGAACATCGAAGAGTTTACCGGTATCCGTATGGAGTCTTATGTGTTGCCTGATAAAGAAACCATGCAGAGCGGTCAGTCGGACAGTTTCCGTCAGTTACGCGAAAAACGGGTAGTTAAGAAAATCAAAGGGGAACAGCTCAATCAGGGGATCACGGCGTTGCAAATCCGGGCAGGGAAGCAGTCGAAAATCCGTCCGACCGATATTGTCGGTGCGATTTGTTCGATCGAAGGTGTTGCGGTCGAGGATATCGGGGTCATCCATATCGGCGATTTGTTCAGTGATGTCGAGATTCTCAATGAAAAAGGATCGCTGGTGCATGAACAGTTGCAGAAGGTAGCAATCAAAGGGAAGCTGAGAAAAGTTATCAAAACAAGAAAATAGTGCGCTGAAGTGCACCCAATAAAGTAGAC
>DDYT01000001.1 GCA_002348095.1 Erysipelotrichaceae bacterium UBA2227
AGTTACTGGCAACTGTCCTGTTTCAGCGGACACATGTTAGGCGCTTGGCTGCCCAAGGATATTCGCGGATTGGATTTTGTTTTGACTGCACTGTTTTTCGTTTTGTTTCTTAATCAGTGGAAAAAACCGGAGAACCGCAAAAATCTGTTGATTGGAGTCGGAGCAACAGCTGTTTCATTGCTGTTGGTTAGCCGTTCTCAGTTTCTGCTGGTCGCCATGATTCTGATCGTCGGATTGATTTTGATCTTCGATCCGATCAAGGAGCAATCCCATGAACAATAGTCAAATGCTCATCACAGTTTCTATGATGGTTTTCGGCACGGTGTTTACGCGATTTCTGCCGTTTCTGGCATTTCCTGAACATAAACCGATCCCTAAAATCATCACCTACCTGGGACAACGGCTTCCTTATGCGGCCATGGGTATGTTGGTGGTGTATGCCCTAAAAGACACAAAGCTTACCGAGTCACCCTTCGGTTTGGTGGAGTTGTTTTCGTTGTCAGTCATAGCTATCATCCATCACTGGAAAAATAACACATTGCTCAGCATTGCTTCGGGCGTTATTGTATATCTGACTCTGATCAACGGCTGGATCTAGGAGGACTATGGAAGTCATCGATAAACACACCGGATTATTTGATCGTATTGCCAACATTTATGCATGGTTTTTTGACCGTCAGAAAAAAGGGTATGAGATTGCTATAAAAAAGCTGAGTGAGACCGAGGACATATCCGAAGTGAAACGAGTCCTTGATATCGGATGCGGCACTGGGGCACTTTGTTCGGTGTATGCCAAGCAAGGATATAAAACCTTCGGAATTGACAGCTCCGCGAAGATGCTTGCACAAGCCAAAAAGAAAAATACTGGGAAAAACATCGAGTTTCAATTGGCATCGGTGGCCGACGACCTGCCATTTGAAAGTAACAGTATGGACTTGGTGAGTGCCAGTTTTGTAGCTCACGGATTACCCAGAGATTTACGCATGAAAATGTTCAGGGAAATGCATCGGATCAGTAATAATCTCATTGTCCTGATTGAGTTTAATCAGCACCGTCGCTGGTATATCGATATTATCGAGTGGGCGGAGCAGGGGGATTACTTTAACTTTATTAAGTCAGTGGATTTAGAACTTGACTCGTTGTTTGTTTCCGTAAAAAAAGTCGATCTAAATGCGACATCTTCCCTTTATATATGTAAAAAAATCCGTTAAGACGGATTTTTCAGATAAACAACAATAAGCTTAGTGCCATCACGATCATTCCGGCGATCATACCGAAAATCGACAGATGGTGTTCACCATAGCGCTGTGCAGATGGCAATAACTCATCCAGTGAGATAAAGACCATGATCCCGGCAACTGAAGCAAACAGGATTCCGAAAATCGTATCGTTCATAAAGGGCAACAAAATCAAATAACCGACCAAAGCACCAATCGGTTCTGCCAAGCCTGAAAGAAATGAGTATAGGAAGGCTTTGCGCTTGCTTCCGGTCGCATAATAAATCGGAACGGAAACGGCAATGCCTTCAGGGATGTTATGAATGGCAATGGCCACAGCAATCGGGATCGCGATCTTCGGATCTTGTAAGGCAGAGACAAAGGTTGCCAAACCTTCCGGAAAGTTATGAATGCCGACCGCCAATGCCGTAAATAAGCCCATGCGCATCAGATTTTCTTTTGACGGCTGTTTAATATTCAAGTCCTCGACCCCACGGATCACGTGAGGGTTTTCAGCGGAGGGAATGAACTTGTCGATCAATGCGATCAGCAACATGCCGCCGAAAAATGCCAGAACATTGACCCACGAACCCAAACGTTCACCCAAGGAACCGATCAGTGATTCTTGAGCTTTAAAATATATCTCGACCATCGACACATAAATCATGACCCCGGCCGAAAATCCCAGGCTGACCGACAGAAATTTCGTGTTTGTGCGCTTGGCAAAAAAGGCGATGGCACTGCCGATCCCCGTACTCAAACCCGCAAACAGTGTCAATAAGAAAGCAAAAGCAATTCTTTCAAATTCCATACAATCAAACTCCTTAATCTATCACTATTATACATGCATATCAGAACTTTTCAAATCTTGCTAATTGACGAAAACCATTACAAGGCTTATGATAAGGATGTAATTGACATATGTCAGAAACGAGGTTCTATGCCCAGACCAAAAAAATTCCGCAGAGTATGTTGTGTGCCGATGAGCGATGACTTTAGTCCGCACATCTTGCACAGCAATGAAATCATCCGTATGTCGATCGATGAATATGAAACCATCCGGCTTATTGACCTGGAAGGACTCATGCAAGAGCAATGTGCCCAATCCATGAATATTGCCCGAACTTCGGTCGTCGCTATTTACGCATCTGCCCGCCAAAAACTGGCCGATGCACTTGTCAATGGGAAACGACTGATCATTCAAGGAGGCGATATCGAAATCGCATCGCAGCATAACGGGAGCGTGAGTCATTGTCGCAGGCATCGCCACTTACCAGAAAGAAAGGAAATCCTATGAAAATTGCTGTTGAAGTATGAATCAGCAAGTGTCACCACACTTCGGACACTGCGAAAAGTTCAGAATTTTTGAAGTTGAAGATCAGAAAGTTGTAAATATCAGCGAGATTGTCAATCCCGCTCAGCATACACATGGACAACTGCCAACCATGCTGATGCAGTACGGGGTCAACGTCGTCATCGTCGGAGGAATCGGAGGTGGTGCCAAGCAGTTATTACAGAAAGCGAATATCGCTGTTTATTCCGGAATCAGCGGTGACGGAGAGTCTGCGGTCAACCATGACATGGAAGGAAAACTGGTGGATGCAGATACGGACTGCGGACATCATCATGACAAAGATCACGATTACGGACATCGTCACGGACATCATCATTAAGCGCGCAAGCGCTTTTTCATTTGGGAGTAACTGTATTCTTTTGCTATAATAGAATTGACAGAACAGTAGAGGAACATCATGGAAACAATCATAATCGACGGTCAGAATCTGATACTTGAACAAATCATTGCCGTGTCCCGTTATGATGCGCAGGTCATCATTGATCCTAGCACGCACCTGAGAATTCAAAAATCGCGAGATTATGTCGACCGTCTTGTCAGTGAGCGAAAAGTGGTCTACGGGATAACGACCGGCTTTGGTAAGTTCAGTAATATCGTTATTTCAGACGATCAAATCGAACAGCTTCAAACCAATCTGATCCGCTCGCATGCATGCGGTGTAGGAAATTATTTGAGTGATGATGTGGTTTTGGCGACTATGCTCTTACGTATCAATGCATTAGTTAAAGGGCTTTCCGGCATAAGATTATCCGTACTACAGCTGATGGCCGATTGTATCAATCATAAAATCATCCCTCTGATCCCCGAGAAAGGATCGTTGGGTTCCAGCGGTGATTTGGCTCCGTTGTCCCACATGGTTCTGACACTCCTTGGGGAAGGGGAGTGTATGTATCAGGGCAGGAAAATGATATCTCAAGAAGCATTGATGTTGTGTGGATTGACACCGATCACACTGAAAGCCAAAGAAGGACTGGCACTGATCAACGGGACTCAGGTTCTTACCGCGATTGGCGCACTAGCCTGTTATGATGCGATTCAACTGCTGAAAATGGCGGACATCAGCTCAGCCATGACCTTTGAAGCACTTCGCGGAGTGTATGATGTGTTTGATCCCAAAGTACACATCGCCCGCAATCATCAGGGTCAGATGCTTGCCGCATGCAATTATTTGCGTATCTTAGAAGGAAGCAGACTGATGACCAAACAAGGCGAACTGAAACTTCAGGACTCCTATTCCCTGCGTTGCCTTCCTCAAATTCACGGTGCTTCCAAGGATGCGGTGAATTACGTTCTGGATAAAGTAAACAAGGAAATCAATGCGGCTACGGATAATCCGCTGATCTTCACCGAAGAGGATCAGGTCATCTCCTGCGGAAACTTCCATGGTCAACCGATGGCTCTGGCATTTGACTTTTTAGGCATTGCCATGGCCGAAATTGCCAATGCATCCGAACGTCGCATCGAACGTCTGGTCAATCCGAGTCTCAGTGAGCTGCCGGCTTTTCTGACTCACTATGGCGGAGTCAACTCGGGCTTTATGATCATGCAATATACCGCAGCCGCCTTGGTATCGGAAAACAAAGTTTTGGCACATCCGGCTTCAGTCGACTCGATTCCATCTTCCGGAAATCAGGAAGATCACGTATCGATGGGTACGATTGCAGCGCGAAAAGCCTATGAAATCATAAAGAATGCCCGCCACGTGATCGCGATTGAGTGGCTTTGTGCTGCGCAAGGGGTGGATTTCGGACATCCAGAGTACTTAGGCAAAGGTACAAAGATTGCACATGATCTTCTGCGAGATCATGTAACCGCACTTGACCATGATCGGGTGATGTATCCGGATATCGAAAAAGCGGTACAACTGATCATTGATGGCGATGTGATCCGTCAGGTAGAGGCTGCCTGCGGCATACTGAACTAGGAGGAAACATGAAAATCACTACGATAGAACTGAAATTTTTGGATGGACTTCCCGAAAAGAAAGCATTTGTTGAGGGTATCCGTCGGGCACCCCGAAGGAATCATTCGTTATCCGAAAACCAACAGGTTCAGGCAGTCGCCAACGCTTTACGTTATATTCCGAAAGAATATCATGAAGAACTGGCCGATGAGTTTATAGAGGAACTCAGAGTATACGGACGGATATACGGATACCGTTTCAGGCCTGAGGGACCACTGATCGGAAAACCGATCGATGAATACGAAAGCGAATGTCTGGAAGGCAAAGCCTTTCAGGTAATGATCGACAATAACCTGGACTTTGAAGTGGCTCTGTATCCGTATGAGCTGGTCACTTATGGCGAGTCGGGAAGTGTTTTTCAAAACTGGATGCAATATTTACTGGTCAAAGAATACCTGAAAGTTCTTCGGAACGATCAGACATTGTTTATTGCTTCGGGTCATCCCTTGGGAATCTTTGACAGTCATAAGGAAGCGCCGAGGGTCATCCTGACCAACGGATTGATGATCGGTATGTTTGATAAACCGGACCTTTTTGCCAACGCAGCAGCAATGGGCGTGGCCAATTACGGTCAGATGACGGCTGGCGGCTGGATGTATATCGGACCGCAGGGGATCGTTCACGGCACCTACAATACCTTACTCAATGCAGGACGTTTAAAACTCGGTGTAAGCAAAGACGGAGATTTACGAGGCAAACTGTTTGTTTCGTCCGGTTTAGGCGGAATGAGTGGGGCTCAAGGAAAAGCCATTGTAATTGCGAAAGGCGTAGGTATCATTGCAGAAGTAGATCCTTCGAGAATCCGCACCCGACATGCTCAGGGCTGGGTAGATGAAGTTGCAAAGACATGCGAAGAAGCTTTTGAAATTGCAAAGAAATATCTGAATAAAGGGAAACCGCGGGCCATTGCATATCAAGGCAATATCGTTGAACTGCTTGAATTTGCAAATGAAATGAATATTCATATCGATCTGTTATCCGATCAGACCTCTTGCCATGATGTGTATAACGGCGGTTACTGTCCGGTCGACATTACGTTTGATCAGAGGACACAACTGCTAAAAGAAGACCTACCCAAGTTTAAATCATTGGTTGATTTGACATTGAAACGTCACTATCTTGAGGTCAAATCATTGATTGAAAAGGGCACATACTTTTTCGATTATGGCAATGCCTTTCTCAAATCTTTGTATGACAGCGGCATTCGTGAGATATCGAAAAACGGGAACGATGACCAGGATGGCTTTATCTGGCCTTCCTATGTGGAAGACATTCTTGGACCGCATTTATTTGATTATGGATACGGACCGTTTCGATGGGTATGTCTGAGCGGAAAAGAAGAAGACTTGGACCAGACGGATGCGATGGCAATGAAATGCATCGATCCGACACGCCGATATCAGGATAAAGACAATTACGACTGGATCAAAAATGCCAAGCATAATGCCCTGGTCGTCGGTACGAAAGCCCGTATCCTTTATCAGGATGCGTCGGGAAGGCTGAAGATTGCTTTGGCATTCAATGAAATGGTACGAAACAATCAGGTCGGACCGATTATGCACGGACGCGATCATCACGACACCGGCGGAACCGATTCACCGTTTAGAGAGACCTCCAACATCAAGGACGGAAGCAATGTCATGGCCGATATGGCAACCTTGATTTTCGCCGGAAACAGTGCCATGGGCATGAGTTTGGTCGCTTTGCATAACGGTGGCGGCGTCGGAGTTTCCAAGTCGATCAACGGCGGATTCGGTTTGGTATTGGATGGATCCAAACGGGTCGACGAAATCTTGCGGCGAGCCATGATCTGGGATGTAATGGGCGGAGTTGCCCGACGTAACTGGGCTACCAATCCCCATGCTATTGAGACCAGTGAGTACTTCAATGAGTCGTTGGATCAGCGCAGTCATATAACTTTACCTTATGTGGCCGATTTGGAAGATATCAGAAAGAAAATGAGGAAATCCCATGAATAAAATCGTTGAGTGTGTCGTTAATTTCAGTGAGGGGAGAAATAAGGAAGTTATCGAATCCATTACATCCCCTTTTCGTCAAAGGGATGGAGTGAAACTTTTGAATGTCGAAGCGGACGGTGACTATCATCGTGTGGTCGTAACGGTCGCAGGCGACCCGCAAGCTATAAAAGAAGTCGTTGTTGATTCAGTGGAAATTGCAACACGGTTGATTGATATGAACCTTCATCACGGTCAGCATCCCCGCATGGGAGCGACCGATGTGGTGCCGTTTATCCCGATCCGCAATATGACGATGGCTGAGTGTGTGTCACTGGCCAAAGAAGTCGGTCAGATGATTGCCCAACGGACACAAGTTCCGGTTTTTCTTTACGAAGCCGCAGCTACGGCATCGCATCGTGAAAATCTGGCGGATATCCGCAAAGGGGAATACGAAGGCATGGCGAAGAAGATGACGGAAGAACGATGGAAACCGGACTTCGGACCGGACCAACCGCATCCGAGTGCAGGTGTTACGGCCGTGGGAGCACGGATGCCCTTGATCGCTTACAACATTGATCTGGCGACCACGGATGTATCGATTGCCAATAAGATAGCCAAAGCCATCCGGCACAGTTCCGGTGGGTTCCGTTATATCAAGGCCGGCGGTGTTGAAGCTAAGGAACGCGGACTTGTCCAGGTAACGATGAATATTACCGATTATACGAAAACACCGATCTACCGGGTTTTTGAGGCTGTAAAAATGGAAGCCATGCGCTATGGTGTGGCGGTTTGCGGAAGTGAAATCGTCGGCTTGGTACCAATGGAAGCGATTTTGGAAAGTGCATCGTACTATCTGCGGTTTACCAATGTGGACAAAGAAAAAATACTCGAAAACAATCTGGAGGGATTGATATGAAAAAGGTACTGATCGTCAATGCCAGTCAGGTCGTGACGCCTCAGGGCCGAAGCGGGAAGACCGGACTGACGATGAAAGACTTGTCGGTCATTGAAAATGGCTGTGTGATGATTCAGGACGGAAAAATACTCAAAGTATGCGTATGTGACGACATCGAAGAAGGGTGGAAGGTTGGGGCAGAAATCATCGATGCAACCGGAATGACCGTTTTGCCGGGATTGATCGACTCACATACCCATATGGTTTTCGCAGGGACGAGGGAAGATGAGTTTTCCATGCGTATGGCCGGTGAAAGCTACCTGTCCATCATGGAGAAGGGCGGAGGGATCCAGCGTTCCATTGATGCGACCCGACAGGCATCCGAAAAAGAACTATATAACCTGGCGAAAAAGCGTATTGAAAACATGGCAAAAATGGGTGTGACGACCGTCGAAGCAAAAAGCGGCTATGGAGGTACGCTGGAAGATGAAATAAAGCAGTGTAAGGTAGCCAAGAAACTCAACGAATCCGGACCGATATCGGTCGTATCGACACTGATGGCTGCCCACACCATCGTTCGCGAATATAAACATGATCCCGAGAAATACGTCAAGCTAATTATTGAAGAAATCATCCCACGGGCGGCACGGGAAAAACTGGCAGAATTCTGTGATGTTTTTTTGGAAAAAACGGCGTTTAATTACAGTCAGGCACAGCACATCCTGACAGCTGCCAAAGCGCACGGATTTGAACTGAAAATCCATGCGGATGAAATCACCAACGGTAAAGGGGCTCATTTAGCCGCAAAACTCAATGCGATCAGTGCAGAGCATTTGCTTTTCAGTGATCGTGAGGGACTTGAAGCAATGCGAAATCATCATGTGACCGCCGTATTACTGCCGCTGACCGCATTCTCACTTCGTGAACCCTACGCAAAAGCACGTGAGATGATCGATCAGGGCTTGGTCGTAGCTTTGGCTTCCGATTTTAATCCGGGAAGCTGTTACAGCTATTCCATGCCGCTGTTGATGGCGATCGCCTGCCTTTCGATGAACATGTCGATTGAAGAAGTTATCACGGCCTTGACGCTAAACGGTGCAGCGGCCATCAACCGGGCACATAAAATCGGCAGTATTGAAACAGGCAAAGATGCAGATATTGCTATATTTGACTGTCCGAATTACGCTCATCTGGTGTATCATATGGGCATCAATCAGGTGCACACGGTTATTAAAAAAGGTGAAGTCATCGTTAGAAACGGAGAGATCGTATGATTAAAGACATGACAATCGATATGTATATGGAATTATTGGCTTCGGAT
Source organism: Erysipelotrichaceae bacterium UBA2227 (assembly GCA_002348095.1). Classification (GTDB taxonomy): domain Bacteria; phylum Bacillota_I; class Bacilli_A; order Erysipelotrichales; family Erysipelotrichaceae; genus UBA2227. Next base: position 8,709 of record DDYT01000001.1, read on the forward strand.
GAACCGACCATCGGCGGAGGGACGGCTGCGGCACTGAGCAGTGCGATGGGAGCTTCGCTGGTCATGATGGTGGCCAATCTGAGTATCGGCAGAAAAAAGTATGCGGAGTTTGAACCGGTGTTTACGGAAGTTTTGGAAAAAATGCGTGCAGTTCAGTCCATATTATTGGATAAGGCCGATGAAGACAAAGCGTCCTTTGAATCGGTCATGCAGGCATTTCGTTTGCCGAAATCCAATGAAGAAGAAATCTCAGTGAGAAACAAAGCCATTGAAGATGCGACCAAACAGGCGACCTTGGTTCCCTTGTCGGTTGCAATGTGGGCGATTGAAGTAACGAAAAACGCAATCCCACTGATCGAACACGGCAATGTCAATGCGCGCAGTGACGGATTGGTCGGTGCACAGTTGGCCTCGGCCGGATTTGCCGGTGCGATATACAATGTGAAGATCAATCTTGCTGCGATTGATGATAAAAACTTCGTTTCAGAAATCGAGGAAAAGATTCAGGCAGCCATTTCGCAAATGAGTGTCTTTGAGTCGATGTGGCGGCGTTTGGCAGGGTAAATCCCTGCTTTTTTGTTTGACCATGTTGTCGAATAAAGGTACAATAAATCATATGTAAGTGAGGTAGGATATGATCAATACGATATTGTTTGATTTGGATGGCACGTTACTGCCCATGGATTTGAAAGTGTTTGAGAAGGTATATTTCGGGTCACTGGCCAAACACTTTACGGATAAACATGATTTGCATGAGTTTATTGAGCTGATTTGGGGGGCAACCAAGGCAATGATTGCCAATACCGAACATCGCACCAACGAAGATGTCTTTATGGAATCGTTACGACTTTCGGTGCATGAGCAGCTGGATGAGTATAAACAGCGATTTGCTCATTTCTATCAGACGGATTTTGATGCAGTACGGATGGCTGTTTCGAAAAATGAAGAAGTTTTGCATGCCGTCAAAACTCTTAAAGATAAAGGGTATACCTTGGCCTTGGCGACCAATCCGTTGTTTCCGCGCTTGGCCATTCAAAAGCGGATTGAATGGGCCGGACTGAATATCGAGGATTTCAGTTATATCACTTCTTTTGAAGATAATCACTATTGTAAACCGCAACCGAAATTTTATCAGGAAGTGCTCAGTGATATCGGTAAAACCCCGCAGGAATGTCTGATGGTCGGAAACGATACCTATGAGGATCTGATTGCAGGAAAACTGAATATCGCAACGTATCTGATTGAAGATCATGCGATCGTTCGCGATCATGCGCTTGAGCCGACTTATCAAGGATCTTATACGGATTTTCTCAGATTTGTTGAGGCGTTACCAAGTCTGGTATAACCCGCCTGGCGGGTTTTCCTTTGATACGGATTATGATACGCTTATGGAAATGAAAGAAGGAAACTATGGATACATTTTTTGTCCGCTGTTCGATGCATGAAGCTGAAAAGCTGTTGGATCGACATATCATCGATGGCAGTATTACCGGAACGTGCATCGGCCGTCATATGACCGGATCCGTCGGAAATCTGACCGTGGTCATCGTCTATGAGAAACATTATTACCGTGCCGGAAACCGTCTTACACTGACCGTTGTTTTGGATGACACGACCGGTCAAACCCGTGTGTACACATGTGCCGGCGGTGGCGGACAGGGATTGTTCCGTTTTGACTGGGGAGCTGCCCAGAGTTTTAAAAACGCAGCTTTCGATGCTTTAAAAGAATACGTAAGATAGAGGAGGCTACTATGCGCTGGAGTTTAAAAGAGTTGTATGAGTCATTTGAGGATGTTGCTTTTATTTCGGATATCCAATCATTAGATGTGAAAATCGAGGAGTTTGTACGTTGGGTAAATGTCTCGCTAGCTGAAGAGGGTGATCCTTCAAAGGTGATTTTGCGCTTTATCCGTTACAGTGAAGAAATCACCGCGTATTTGTCAAAACTGTCACAGTTTGCCAGTCTGATGAGTGCGACCGATGCCCGAAATGAAATGGCACTGGACTATTTGAATCAGCTGAACATGAAATCTACGGCCCTGACACAGCCCAGCGTCGCATTTCAGTCATATCTGAAAGGGTTGGATTCATTGGAAGAAATCATTTCATCCTCTTCGGAACTGAAAGAATATTCGTTCTATCTTGAACAAATCAAACTGAAAAGCAAGTACATGCTCAGTGAGAAAGAAGAAGTGGCAATTGCCAAAATGACGATGACCGGATCTACTGCGTGGAGCAATCTTCAAAACAAACTGTCCTCTACCCTGATGGTTGATGTCGTTTTAAATGATGAGAAAAAGTCCTTGCCTTTACCGGCTGTACGCAATCTTGCGTACAGTGAAGATAAGGAAAAACGTCTGGCCGGCTATCTTGCGGAAATGGAAGCGTACAAAAAAATCGAGGAGTCTTCCGCGGCAGCCCTTAATGGGATCAAGGGGGAAGTCGTAACGATTTGTGATTTGCGCGGGTTTGAGTCCCCATTGGAAGAAACGCTGATCAAATCACGGATGGACAAAGAGACTCTCGATGCGATGCTGACAGCGATGAAAGAGTATTTGCCCGTGTTTCGGAAGTACTTACGTCGTAAAGCAGAGCTGTTAGGATATACCAACGGATTGCCGTTTTATGATTTATTTGCACCGATCGGTGAGGTCAATATGACGTATACCTATCCGCAGGCCATGGATTTCATTATCGGTCAGTTCCGCACATTTTCCGACCGGCTTGCTGATTTTACGCAGCATGCATATGATCATGCCTGGTTGGATGTCGAGCCGCGTGAAGGAAAGCGGGGCGGAGCTTTCTGTGCGAATCTGCATGGGATCAAAGAATCAAGGATCCTCTCTAATTTCAGCGGAAGTTTCTCCAATATGACTACTCTGGCTCATGAGTTGGGACATGCGTACCACGGAGCAAATCTGATCGATGAGTCGGTTCTTAACAGTCGCTATCCGATGCCGATCGCCGAGACAGCTTCGATTTTCTGTGAGACGATCGTAGTCAATGCGGCACTGAAAAGCGCTTCGAAAGAAGAACAGCTGGCTATTCTGGAATCATCGATTTCCGATGCGACCCAGGTCATCGTGGATATTTACTCTCGGTTCTTGTTTGAAAGCGCACTGTTTGATCAACGCAAGAACTCGGTGATTTCGGTTTCGAAACTGAAAGAGCTGATGATTAATGCTCAGAAAGAAGCCTATGGAGATGGCTTGGATCCTGTATTCTTGCATCCGTATATGTGGATCAATAAACCGCACTACTACTCGGCAGGTTTAAATTTTTATAACTTCCCATATGCCTTCGGATTGCTATTCTCAAAAGGATTATATGCGGAATATCTAAAAAGCGGCTATGAATTTGTTGAGCAATATGATACATTGCTCAATGCAACCGGAAAAGAACTTATAGCGGATGTGGCATTGCGCATGAATGTGGATGTGCGCGATCCTCAGTTCTTCAGAAACTCCTTGGCGCTGATCGAAAAGGACATAGAACAGTTTATTGAATTATCCAACTGACAAGTCTTCGGACTTGTTTTTTTGATGAACATATTGACATTCATCTATATATTGATATCATATAGATAGTTATCGATATGAGGTGGAATGATGGATATTTCAGCAAGCTTCAAAGCACTGTCAGATGAAACACGGTACGCAATCTTTCGAAAGTTAAAAGGGCAGGAACTTTGTGCCTGTCAGTTGTTAGAAAGTTTTCGAATCAGCCAACCAACGCTTTCCTTTCACATGAAGAAACTGATGGACTGCGGATTGGTTTTGGGCCGTAAGGACGGAATATGGATGCGCTATCGGATCAATGATACTGCGATCAAGGATGTTGTTTTCTCTTTAGAAGATTTGATATCCGACATCGAAGCCGGTTGTGAAGGAGTGTGTTTGAAATGAGTGTTTTTGTCTGGTTAAATGATCAGTTGTTGAAGATGGTCTGGTTAAGTGACCTCACGGAGTTTCTGCTTTATCAGATTGGAGTCGACGTATCAACTCCCTTAGGAGCTAGTCTGCATTTCTTCATTTATGATGTCATCAAGATTTTTATTTTATTATCTGTGCTGATTTTCCTTATTTCCTATATCCAAAGCTATTTTCCGCCGGAGCGGACCCGGCAGATCCTTGGAAGGTACAAAGGGGTAACAGCACGGCTGATCGCTGCTTTGTTAGGTACGGTGACTCCGTTTTGTTCCTGTTCTTCGATCCCGCTGTTTATCGGATTCACCAATGCCGGACTTCCGGTCGGCGTAACCTTTTCATTTCTGATTTCGTCTCCCTTGGTCGATTTAGCTTCCATTATCTTGCTCGCAAGTATATTTGATTGGACCATAGCCTTGGCATATGTGCTTGTAGGTCTGATTTTAGCGGTTATTGGCGGCAGCCTGATTTCCTGGTTGAAAATGGAGAGATACGTCGAAGGTTTCGTTTTTGACAGTCCGATGGTGTCTCTTGAAGCACCGGAAATGACAAGAAAGGATCGAATTGTCTTTGCCAAAGATCAAGTTAAGTTTATCGTCAACAAGGTTTGGATCTATGTTCTGGTCGGGGTGGGTATCGGAGCAACGATACACAATGTCATTCCCGAAGTGTGGGTGAGTGCGGTATTGGGTGTTGACCATTGGTATTCTGTCCCCTTGGCGACATTGATCGGTGTACCGATTTACGCGGATATATTTGGTACGTTACCGATTGCATCGGCACTGGTTGAAAAGGGGGTCGGTCTGGGTACCGCACTTGCACTGCTTATGGCCGTAACCACACTCAGTTTACCATCGATCATTTTGCTCAAAAATGTCGTTAAACCAAAACTGTTATCGCTGTTTGTCTTATATTGTACCTTTGGTATCATGCTGATTGGTTTTATGTTTAATATCCTGATGGGATAAGGGAGGGAAAAAATGATCATTAAAATTTTAGGTTCCGGTTGTCCGAATTGTAAGAAACTGGAAATCAATGCCCGTGAGGCAGTCAAGCAACTGGGACTGGGTGTGGATTTTGTTAAGGTTACCGACTTCAAAGAGATTTCAAGTTACGGTATCATGCGCACGCCGGGATTGGTGTTTGATGATAAGGTCGTCAGTTTCGGTAAAGTGACCGATACTGCGACGATTGTCGAACTGCTTAATGCGTACATTCAGGAAAGAAGGGTTTGAATAATTCAGCCCTTTTTTTATAACCAGGCTGAAAATGATTTGCCTTTTTGTTTTGCTAGTTAATCGTTGAGTGTTATAATGGTTGATATAAGTAGTACAGACGGGGGTCCTCATGCGGTTTTCGGACGATTTCTTACGAAAACTAAATCGATGGATACTTGGTTTACGTGGTAAGCCGTTTTTCGAAGCACTGCAGTTTCTGATTATATATTTGATGATTGGTATCATCTGGATCATTTGGTCGGATCAATGGCTGGCGGCAATCGTGGATGACTATTCACTCTTTATCCAGATGCAAACCTATAAAGGTTGGTTTTATGTTATCGTTTCCGGATTACTGTTTTTTGTAATTTTGAGATCCAGACTGAAAGTCTTAAATGAGTTATCGGACAAACTCATTACTCAGGCCACCGTGGATGAACTCACCAAGTTGCCCAACAAAAGTAAGCTTACCCACCTGATCGATCAAAGGATAAAAGAACTGAAAGCTTCAAATCAATATGCGCTGATATCGTTGGATTTGGATGATTTTTCCAATATCAATGATTTGCTTGGGTATCACATCGGTGATCAACTCATTACTTCTATCGCAGATCAAATCAAAGGACTGGTCCACAGACACGATATCCTCGGCCGGGACAGTGACGGATTTGTGTTTTTTGTCGATCTGGAAGGTAAAGATGATGATCAGCTGATCAGTTTTTTAGAAGAAGTCAGAAACGTAGTAAATCAACCGTGGAATGTTGCTGATCAGACACTTTTTATCACATGTACCATAGGGATATCAAAATTTCCCAAGGATGGGCGGACGTTTGCTGAATTATATAAATCGACCAATGCGGCGATTCATCAGCTTAAGGATAAAGGAAAGAATGATTATCATTTCTTTACTGAACAATTTCACCTTGAACGGGTTGAACGTGTTACGATGATGAATGAGCTAAGGAATGCCATTGATCATCAACAGATGTATATGGTCTTTCAGCCGATCTATCAGATGATCACTCATCGCGCGGTCGGTTTTGAATCGTTGATCCGCTGGGAAAGCCCTTCTTTCGGTGATGTTTCTCCGGCTGTATTTATTGCTTATTCAGAAAATACAGGACTGATTCATCTGATTGATGAGTTTGTCTTTGAGTCAGTCATTCGATTACGCAAGCACTTGTGTCAAAACGGATTCGGTCATATTACAATGTCCTTAAATCTGTCTGCAAAAGGATTAGTTAATCCGATCTTGATGAAGAAAATTGAAGCGCTTGTTGAGAAATATGAGATAGATCCCCATTACATTCAAATCGAAATCACAGAAACTGCATTGATCTCAAACTTCGATACAGCCATAGAAAATCTGCTTTTCTTAAAAAAACTCGGTTTCAGCATTGCTTTGGATGACTTTGGCTCAGGTTACTCGTCACTGACCTATCTTCAATCACTGCCAATCGATACACTGAAGATTGACCGGTCGTTTACAAAAAATATCGGTCAGAATACTAAGCAGGATGTGATTTTGGAATCGATCATCCGTTTGGCAGATGAACTCAATCTGAAACTTGTCATCGAAGGTATCGAGACTCAGTCGCAACGGGACTTCCTGGTCGAACATAATTGCCTGTTTGGACAAGGTTACTATTTCAGTCATCCGATCGGCCTTGACGAAGCATATCAACTGATGGGTAAAGATTTAACTGATACACAAAGTAAACATTCAAACGATATGATATAATATCGCTGAACGTAGGTGATTACATGAAAAAAACCTCACCGGAACAACCGGTATATGCTCAAATCGCACTGGATATATGCGCCCGGATCGCTCGGGGCGATTTAAAAGAGAACACGAAGTTCTCCGGCCGCTCGATGATGTCGAGTGAGTATGGTGTATCGCCGGAAACGATCCGCAGAGCACTCAACTTGCTTCAGGATGAAGATATCGTTACCGTGCATCATAACAGCGGTGTCGTTATCAAATCGAAAGACAACGCATTGAAATACTTGCAGCAATACGCCTATGTCAACGACATCCACACTTTGAAATTACAGCTCAAAGAGATGATGAAAGAGCGTGAGTTGCTGGACCAGAAGATTTTCGGATTGGTGGAGCATATCATTGATCTTAATGACCGCTTCAGTTATACCGATCCGTTGCGGAAGTTTGAGTTTGAAATTCCGCAAGGATCTTCGCTGATCGGTATGACCGTCAAGGAAGCAGCTTTCTATCAACATACTCAGGCGACCGTAATTGCCATCCGCCGCGGCAAACAAACGATCCTATCTCCGGGACCGGATGCCCGATTTGAAGTCAGTGATGTCATTGTGGTCATCGGCGGAATCGATTTGGCATCACGCGTTGAAGAATTCATTGCCCGATAGCAACGGAAACGTTGCTTTTTTTTAGTGAACGAGGAACCTATGAAAAGATTACCTGAACTCCTTGCGCCTGCCGGATCGATGGAAGCCGTGACTGCTGCTGTACAATCCGGCTGTGACGCTATTTACTGTGGTTTGCATCGCTTCAGTGCACGGGCATCGGCCGTGAACTTTTCGATGGAAGAAATGGCAGAAGTCATTCGCTATTGTCACACATACGGAGTAAAGGTATACATTACCATGAACACGCTGATCAATGACGGGCAGATGGATGAAGTCGAGTCGATGATCGTCGAGGCCGCAAGAAAGGGTGCAGATGCCTTTATCGTTCAGGATTTCGGTCTGATGAATCGGATCCATCAGCGATACCCTTGCATCGAACTTCACGCATCGACACAGATGAACGTTCATCACCCTTCACACATCCACATACTGCATCAAGCCGGGATTTCCCGTTTTGTCATTGCCCGCGAAACCCCAATCGAAATCGTAAAGGAATTCGTAAGCACGCAACATCCGATCGAAGTGTTTATCCACGGAGCTCTGTGTATGAGTTATTCCGGTCAGTGTGCGATGAGTTATATCATCGGGTCCCGCTCCGCAAACAAAGGCGAGTGTGCCCAACCCTGCCGGCTGCCATATCAGTTAGTCAAAAAGCAGAACGACCGGTGGATTTCAGTGGCTGCTCCCTCACCGTATCTGTTAAGTACTGCTGATCTTAACACCCTCGATCAGCTCGATGAGCTTGTTTCTGCCGGTGTATCGAGTCTGAAAATTGAAGGACGTTTGAAACGACCGGAGTATGTCGCAGCGGTCGTTCAGGCATATCGTAAGAAACTGGATGATCCAAATGCATCAACCCAAGCCGAACAGAAGGCCATGGCGCAAATGTTCAATCGACATTTTACCAAAGGTCATCTGTTTCATGATTCTTTTCAATTGTTTGTCAGTGGTGAAAAACCCAATCATATCGGAACACCGTTGGGTATCATCGATGAAATCAAAGGTCAGTATATGTTCATAATTTTATCTGACAAACTGCATACCGGAGATGGGATCCGTGTCATGAATGCTTTGGATGAAGGGATGACGGTTTCACGGATGTGGTCTGAAACATCCGAGATCACAACTGCAAATCAAGGGTCACGCGTGCGCATTAGGCGGATTGATGGTGCGAATGTCGGGGATCGTGTCAACAAAACAACCAACAGTGAACTGATCGAACGGTTGCGAGAGCAAATTGAAAGTCAGCCGCGTACTCGATTGGTCACGGGTCACTTCACGGCATCCGTTGGGAATGTTATGAAACTGACGGTATCCGATGGACGAAGGGAAATAGAGGTATCTTCTTCAGATCCGCTTCAGTCAGCGACAAACCGCTCTACAAGCAAAGATGAAATTCTCAAACAGCTGAACAAGACATTCGATACCCCGTATCGATTTGAAAGAATCACGTTTGATATAGACAGTATGGCGTTTATCCCGGTATCAAAAATCAATGCCTTGCGCAGAGACGCACTTATCCGACTTCAGGAGCAACCGGTAATAGAAATCATCAGAGAAGAGAGAATTGACAGTGTTGATTATGTGCAGCCCTCACTCACGTTTCGATTCAGCTGTACGACAGCTGAACAGATCGATCAGGTGATTTCGGCAGGGTTTGATCAAATCCTTATATCCAATTCATCCTTGGCATCGGCCTGCGAACTGCGGGGTATTCCGTATGTGTGGCAGACGCCGCGCATCCATCCGACGGTGACTTTTGATCACGCAACGGAATGGGTCATCGGCGAAATCGGGCAAATTGCTCCCGGTCGTGTCATAAGTGGTGACTGGCCGCTCAATGTCACAAACACAGAATCCGTAAAATGGCTCTTATCTTTGGGATTGCGCAGTGTCATGTTATCATCCGAGTGTACTTTTGATGATATCGAATCCATCATGAAAAACGGCAGTGACACAAAACTTGGGTATCTTCCTTGTGAAGTTGCAGTATACGGACGACGCGAGATGATGGTGATGAAACATTGTCCGATCGCCCAAGCTGCAAACACGGAAAGACTTGATGGATGTGAGATGTGTGTTCAACAGGAGTTTGCGCTGAAAGACCGCAAAAACATGATATATCCGCTGATCAAAGATGAAACCTGTACTATGCATGTGTTTGAACATCAGCCGTTGGACAACTTTGGCTTGGCGCAATTGTACTTTGATGTCGGCATCCGGATGTTTCGGGTGACTTTCACGGATGAAACTGCTAAGGAAGTAATGCGAGTTGTTAACAAATGTGTCAGTTTAACAAAGAATTTACAACAAAATTCAAATCTCTGATATAATGAAAACAAAAAGAAAAGGGGACATGTATGAAGTTGACCAAAGCTGAAAAGAGTTGGATTTTATATGACATTGCCAACTCTGCGTTTATCTTAAGTGTTACCGCAACGATCCCGATTTATTTCCGCGCTTTGGCGGAGAATGCCGGAGTTGAAAGTAATATCGTTTCCGCCTGGTGGGGAACGGCAACCTCGGTCGCAGTTATCATTTTGGCCGTCATGGCACCGATTTTAGGGGCAATTGCCGATTATCGGGGAATGAAGAAGAAGCTGTTTGTGGCTTTCTTAGCAATGGGCATTTTAGGCGCTTTCTCATTGGCGGTTACCGCTGATTGGATGGCATTCTTGTTATTGTTTATCATCGCACGTGTCGGTTATTCAGCTTGTAATATTTTCTATGATTCTATGCTGGTTGATGTATCCACGGATGAACGCATGGATATGATATCTTCACAAGGCTATGCGTGGGGGTATATCGGCAGTACGATTCCCTTTATCGTCGGTATCGTGCTTATTTTTACCAAACCTTTCGGAATGTCGACAACCCAGGCAACACAGATATCGTTTCTGATCACCGCCGTATGGTGGGGTCTGTTAACGATTCCGATGCTGAAAAATGTCAAACAGACTTATTATTTGGATCCGCAGCCGAAAGTCGTATCCAAAGCTTTCAGCCGCGTATTCCATACGCTTGCCAAAATTTATAAAAACAAAAAGCTTTTCTTCTACATTGTCGGTTACTTCTGTTACATCGATGGTGTCTACACGATTATCTCGATGGCGACGACCTATGGCGGTGAAGTGGGTATCGGTACGACCGAGATGATCGGAGCACTGTTGCTGACTCAGTTTGTGGCGTTCCCCTTTGCCATTTTGGCCGGGGTACTTGCCAAGAAATACGGTGCTCTCAAACTGCTGAAATTTTATATTCTGATGTATATTGGTATTTCTATCTTTGGTTACCAGTTGGATCAGGCATGGGAATTCTGGGTATTGGCCGTTGCGGTCGGTATGGCTCAAGGCGGTATACAATCGCTGTCCCGCTCCTATTACGGTAAACTTGTTCCGAAGAATGAATCCAATGAATACTTTGGTTTCTTCGATATTTTCGGTAAGTTCGCAGATTTCTTCGGTCCGATGATTTTGGCTATCATGGCCGTGACGACCGGGACTTCAAGAAACGGTATTTTGGCACTTATCATCTTGTTTGTGATCGGATACTGGATGTTAGTGAAAGTCGAAAAACTCGACAAAGCCGAAAAAGCAGCGCAATAAGCAAGCAGCCGGAATCAATCCGGCTGCTTTTTGTTTTTTACATGACGCTCATGCATCTTTTTATTTTTTCGGGAAATATGACGCATCGCATTCAGCTCTCTGGCGATTTGCCGTACTTCTTTGCGGGACAGAACCATAGGTTGCGTATTGAGCCACAGCTTCAGCTGCTTATTGAGCTGTCTGCGATGGACGATCCGATTATGCTGATCCGAGACCACCTGTAACGTACAAGCCTCATCGACGACGATCATGGAAAACTTCGGGACGTTCCGGTAGTGAGGAAGTGCTTTGTTCAGCGCATAGATATGCGTCTGATTTTGACGGATAGGGCTGTATACAATTCGCTTATGATGCTTAAACTGCAAAGTCCACTGCTCCTGATCGATCGATCCGATAAGAGTCCCGGAAAAATGCTTGGTCTCAATTACGATGAAACCAAACCGTGTGACCATGACTGAATCGATTTCGGTGGGAACCTTGTTGTTATTGACACAGTAAACATGAGAGATGACTTTCTTATAACCCGGGAAATTCAAGGCACTGACATGGGTCAGAAATTCGCCCCAACGTCCGTTTCGAGACCACTTATAAAGAAGATCTTTCAGCGACATATTACAGTGCTGTGTCGTCAACACCTTCCAGCCATTGATCGATCGTAGAAATTACTGAACTTACACACCCTTCCTCAAACGGTGATTTCAGGTTTGCGGCTTTAACCAAACCGGTAAAAGACATCGTACCACCCAAAGTACACAGATGATGATAATCTTTCCAAGCCGTTTCATCCTTATCCTGAATGCGCTTAAAGAACTGCAGAGCACAAATCTGTGCCAAAGTATAATCGATGTAATAGAAAGGCATTTGGAAAATGTGGGCCTGCTGGAACCAGAATGTACCCTTTTCTAAGAATTCGCACTCACTGTAATCAATGTGCGGCAAATATTGGCGTTGTAATTTCCGCCACGCAGCTTTACGTTGATCGGGTGTCATATCAGGATGTGCATAGACCTCATGCTGAAAGTGGTCGACCAATACACCGTAAGGAATGAACTTGATGGCACCGCCCAAATGACTGTAACGATACTTCTGTGCCTGATCCCCAAAGAAATTCTCCATCCATGGCCACGTAAAGAACTCCATCGACATCGAATGGATCTCGGCACTTTCCATGGTCGGCCACATGCATTCCGGTACCTCGATATGACGCGATGAGAATACCTGGAAAGCATGACCGGCTTCATGAGTCAACACGTCGATATCCCCGGAAGTTCCGTTAAAGTTTGAGAATATAAACGGAGACTGATAGTCAGCGATATAGGTGCAATAGCCGCCGCCGGCTTTCCCGGGTTTGCTTACCAGATCCACCAGCTGCTTATCAAGCATAAAGTCAATGAAATCAGCGGTTTCTTTCGACAACTCATGATACATTTTCCGTCCGTTTTCCACGATAAAATCCGGATCACCGATCGGCTTGGCATTGCCGCTGGTGTATTCGAAACTCAGATCATAGTGCAACAGTTTGTCCAGTCCCAATCGTTTCTGCTGACGCACAAACAGTTTCTTTGAGACAGGAACGATATCCGAAAGCACCTGCTTTCTGAATACATCGACCATATCTGCATTGTAATCCAACCGCATCATCCGGATGTAACCCAACTCGATAAAGTTGGTATATCCCAGTTTCTTAGCGATCTTATCTCGTAATTGTACAAGATCATGATAAATCTCATCGATTTTTGCTTCATTTTTCTCAAAGAATCCCCAACGCGCATCAGTAGCCCGTTTGCGCATATCACGATCGGTCGATTGTGTCAGTGGTGTCAGTTGCGGAAGCGTATAAATCTTTCCGTCAAATTCGATTTGAGCCGAAGCGATCAGTTTTTGATATTCGGAGGATAATCGGTTTTCTTCTTGCAGCTCTTCGATGATGATCGGATCAAAGGCTTTTAAAGAAAACTCGGCGATTTTAAAGAAGGCTTGAGGCAAACGCAGTTTCAGTTCTTCAATAAACGGCGAAGCAAGCAATGTTTTGTAAAAATTTACGGTCATCTCTTCATATAAAGGACCTTGCTGATCCCAGTAGGTATTCTCAGCTTCATAAAACTCATCTTTGGTATTGATAGAATGGCGGATGCTGCATAAAACGTTGGCGGTCATGACAGTAAAGCGCTCCGCATTAAACTGCCTGATCACTTCGATTTGCTGATCGACATGCTTTGCGAGGGCAAATTGCTCGATCAGAGCCAGAGCCCGTGCTTTGACAGCATCAAAATCCGGCCGGGTATAAACATATTCATTAAATTTCATTGGTCTCACCTCGAGTTTCATTGTACAATGATTTTGTATCAAATAAAAGCATCATGTCCGTTTCTTTTGTTTGATAAGAGGATATTCATGAGAAAAAAACTACTGATACTTGCTTTATCTCTTTTGCTGTCAGGCTGTTCGCTCTGGCCTTTTAGTTCAGAGAAATTTGAGGAGACCTGGACGATTGAGTCTACACAGTTGGTTGCTCCGGGACATACTTTCAAACGCATCCAGCTGGGAAGTTTCTTTAGTAAAACGACCCATTACTCAGTGACTTCGGAACAGGAGTTAGCGCTTTTACTTTATAAGAACTATGAAGCAGGTAAAACGGAGATCCCGTATGTGTCGGAAGCGGACATATCTCTCCAGCGGGTTTATCTGTATTTAGATATTTTAATGGACGTTCCCTTTAGTTTGAAACAGGGGATCATCGAATATAAAACGGCAGGCAGCGTGCAGTACAAGACTATGTACATCCGTATCGAAGCCGATGAGCGATATAATGCCGAGGTGCACAGGGTGGCCAACGCAGTCATCGACTCACTCATTACCGAAAATATGACCGTAACGGAAAAAGTAGAAGCGATTCACGATCATTTGGTAAAAACGATTGCGTATGATGAAAGTGTCTTGCAGCTGGATCTCAGCCGTTATGTCGATCATCCTTCATTTTCGGCATACGGGGCTTTAAATCTGAAAACTGCCGTATGCAGCGGATATGCCCGGGCTTTTCTATTACTTACGAAAAAACTGGATATCAAAGCAGGTATCATCAGCTCCCAATCCATTCAGCATGCATGGAATATCGTTGAAATCAATGGAGAGTGGCTGTATTTGGATGCTACGTGGAATGATCCGATTCCGGATGTGCCCGGACGTGTATTGCGAACGTACTTTCTTCAAACCCGGCGTCGTTTCCTTTCGGATCGGGAGCATCAGTTTGATGTGAGTTCGGAAAATACGTTGGATGCAGAGGATCATGAGTCTTTCGTAAAATACGCTTATTCGCGAATGAGTGATTGAATTGTGCCGAAAAACATTTTTGTGGTATTTGGGTGAAAACACTTGAGTATTTCAACAGATTGGTTACAATATAGATAACACGAGATGTCCAACAGAATTGAGGTGAGCGGATATGGCCTTGCTTTTACCATCTGTAGAATCGACCGTATTGGCAACCGTCAGTCCGGTTGGAGTTCGTTATAAAATTCGATTGATGTTTTAGGATGGGTTTAATGTGCCTGTCTTTTTTTTCATCAAAAAACGAGTGTTTGATTAATCAAGGAGGAATTGTTATGGATCAAACAAACAAGACATTCTGGGATGCGGCCGCAGCCGGGGACTTTGCCAAAGTCAGCGCCATGTTTAAACAAGGGGCTGATGTGAACATTGTTAACGGAGATGGCAGGACTGCGCTGATGCGTACGGCAAAGCGCGGTCATGAAGAAATCGTTCGCTTTCTGATTGACAACGGAGCCGAAGTCAACGCCCGTGATGTCAATGAAAAATCGGCGATCATGGGAGCTGCGAAAAAGGGTCATTTGGGAATCGTCAAAATGATCACGGAGGCTGGGGCGGATATCAATGCGTTGGACAACAAAGGCCGCAATGCACTGATGAGAGCCAGTTTTCTGGGGCATGCGGATGTCGTCGGTTACTTGATTTCTAAAGGTGCCGATGTCAATGCTCAGGATGAAATGGGACGCTCAGCACTGATGGAAGCATGTCTGGCGTTTCGCGTGGATGTGATCAAGGAACTGGTTGAAGCACATGCGGATATCAATGCGCAAGATGCCAATGGCTGTACCGCATTAATGAGAGCCAGCTATTCCGGATACTTGGAACTTGTTCAGTATTTGCTCAATCATGGGGCAGATAAGGAAATAGTGGATAAAGAAGGAAATAAGGCGATCCATTATGTTCGCGAACACAGCTTTACTGATTTAAAGCCGTACTTGAAATAAGAAAGGAATCTTAGGAACGATCATATGAGAGACTATTTAGCACATGAGGTGCGTAATATTGTTTTGTTGGGCCATAGCGGCAGCGGTAAAACGGCTGTGGTCGAATCAATGTTGTTTTTTACCAAGGCGATTGACCGGGTCGGTAAAGCCGCAGACGGTAACAGTGTCCTTGATTATGATGCAGAGGAAGTCAAGCGTGGCGTAAGTGTCTTTACGACATTGGCTCCAATCGAATGGAAGAATTGTAAAATCAATTTTATCGATACCCCGGGGTATCTGGATTATGCCGGTGAAATGCTCTCCGGTATATCTGTGGCCGATAATGCACTGATTTTAGTCAGTGCCAAGGACGGTGTTCAAACCGGTACGGAGCGGGCTTGGAAGACCGTGACTGCCCGTAAACTGCCGACGATTTTCTTTATCAATAAAATGGATGAAGAAAATGCATCCTTTGAAAAGAGTTACGAGTCATTGCGGGAAAATTTCGGGAAGTCCGTCATTGCGTTTGAAGTACCGATCATCGAAGGTGGTAAAGTTGTCGGAAGTGTCAATATTTTGAAGAAAAAAGCCTGGTATCACAATGACCGCGCCAATGCTAAAGACGTTCCTGATTCGATGAAAGATCAGGTCGACAGTTACTATGAGCAAATCGCTGAAGCTGTCGCCATGGGCGATGATGAACTGATGGAGAAATTCTTTGAAGGGGAGCCGTTTACGGAAGCGGAAATCCTCAAAGGCGTCCGGATCGGTGTTCGCAGCGGGGAAATCCGTCCGGTTTATTGCGGTTCGGCCATTCAGCTGACCGGTATCGAGCGCCTGATGGATCTTATTTCGGAATATTTCCCATCGTATGCCGAGCAGGGTGTCGTTGAAGCGAAGGATGTCAACGGTAATGTCTTGTCTTTGGAGACCAACGAGAAAGAAGCTTTCAGCGCCCGCGTGTTCAAGACGATCGTCGACCCGTTTGTCGGCCGTATTTCCTTTGTTAAGGTCATGACCGGCGTCTTGACGACCGATGCGCAAGTCATCAATGTTCAAAAGGACAAAGTTGAAAAAATCGCACAATTATTCTCGATCAAAGGGAAACATCAGATCGGTGTCGGAAAACTGTTTACCGGTGATATCGGGGCGATCGTTAAGCTTCAGTACACCGAAACCAGCGACACATTGGCTACCAAAGCCAAACCGGTCGTTTATGATAAAATCGAGTTTCCGCAGCCGATGCTTTCGGTCGCTTTGTGGCCAAAGAGTAAAAATGATGAAGATAAGCTGAGTACCAGCTTACAGCGCCTTGCGGAAGAAGATGCTTCCTGTAAGTTTGAGAAAAACAGTGAGACCGGGGAACTGATTCTCTATGGTGTCGGTGATCAGCATATCGATGTCATCATCAGCAAACTGAAATCAAAATACAAAGTCGAAGTTGACTTATCTGAGCCGAAAGTGCCGTATCGCGAGACCATTCGCGGAACGGTTTCTACGGAAGGAAAACACAAAAAACAATCCGGAGGTGCAGGTCAGTTCGGTCATGTATTTATTACCTTTGAGCCCTGCGACAGTGAAGAAATGATTTTTGAGGAGAAAGTGTTTGGCGGTGCCGTTCCTCGCCAGTATTTCCCGGCAGTAGAAGCAGGACTCAGGGAATGTATGAATAAGGGTCTGTTGGCCGGTTACAAGGTAGTCGGTGTCAAAGCGACACTGACCGACGGTCGTTATCATGAAGTAGACTCTAAGGAAATTGCCTTTAAATCAGCAGCGCGTCTGGCATTTAAGGCCGGTTTCCCCAAAGCACGTCCGGCCCTGATGGAACCGATCGTAAAAGTTCAGGTAACGATACCGGAAGAATATACCGGTACGGTCATCGGTGATTTCAATAAGCGCCGCGGAATTATTCTGGGTATGGAACTGCTTAATGAGAAAGAGCAGATGGTCACCGCAGAAGTTCCGATGTCCGAAATGATGCGTTATGCAACAGAATTGCGCAGCTTTACCCAGGGCAGAGGCAGCTATACCCAAGAGTTCGACCGATATGAGTTCGCACCTCAGCCGATCGCCGATAAAGTCATTGCTGCTCACGTTAAAGAAGAAGAGGAAGAAGATTGATTCAAAGACAGCCTGCGGGCTGTCTTTTCATGACAAAAGGGACCTTGCGGTCCCTTTTGGTTTTATTTTTGTTATTTTTTATTTGTTCTCTTCAAACAGTTTGTTTACGACCGTCCAATTGACGACATTGAACCATTGTTCGATATACTCCGGCCGGCGGTTCTGATATTTCAGATAATAGGCGTGTTCCCAAACGTCTAAGGCCAAAATCGGAGTCAGTCCATCGGAAATCGGAGTATCCTGATTGGCAGTCGATACGACTTTCAATTGCTTTTCAGCCGTTAATACCAGCCAAGCCCAGCCGCTGCCGAAACGGGTTTTCGCTGCGGTTGCGAAGGCATCTTTGAATTGGGCAAAACCGCCGAATGCACCTTCGATGGCGGCCAGTAACTCGCCTTGAGGTTCTTTGGCTCCGCCCGGAGTCATTAACTCCCAAAACAGGGTATGATTGAGATGACCTCCGCCGTTATTGCGGACAGCCATACGGATGGATTCCGGTACCCGATTGAGGTCTTTGATCAGATCCGTCAGCTCGACATCGGCCAGCTCCGGAAATTTTTCAAGTGCCGCGTTGACATTGTCAACATAAGCCTGATGGTGTTTCGAGTAGTGAATGGTCATGGTTTGGGTATCGATAAACGGTTCAAGCGCATCAAATGCATAAGTAAGTAATGGTAGTGTTTGTTTCATTGTTTTTATCTCCTTTGTTACGGTTTAAGCATAGCAAAGCAAATTTTCACAATCAAACGTTATGCCCAATATGTTAGCCATATTTAACTTTATCCGAACAATGTCGGTCCTGCGGTTGTAAGGGATGTAACTTTTCGGATAGCCTCCAAAAATGCTGCATAGGGTATATCATCATACATCTTTCCCTGATATTCAACACTGCGGCAATACTCTTTCTTGCCGGTCAGATGAGAGCAAGAATCACAAACATTCATATGAATTCGAATATCGATGATATCCTCGATGGGTCTGCCGGCAATTTCTACGCGATTGGATAGCTCGATCTGCTCAACAGAAAGGATGATATCCTCAACGGATATCTGCCATCCGGCCGATCGACAGGCAGGCGCAAGGTGTTCGATTGCCCGGCTCAGAGTCGACTTTGTCTGTTGACAACGGCTGCATGTCTGACCATCAACTTCAAGATGATACCAACGGATCAATAATATCTTACTCATAAAGTCCAAACAGCTGCGAATATTTTTCTTTCAGATAATCCACATAATACTGAGGATTAAAGGTTTCGCCGGTCACCTTCAGTAGTAGCTCATTGGGATCAAATAATCCGCCGTGACGATGGATGTTATTCTTTAGCCATGCGTTGACAGAGGCAAAGTCGTTGTTTTCAAGGCAACGATCGACATCAATTTCCTTTTTCATCGCTGCCATCCACTGTGCACTGTATGCAGAGCCCAGGGCATAGGTCGGGAAATAACCAAAAGCTCCGCCGGACCAATGGATATCCTGCAAAATGCCCAATCCGTTGTGGGGCGGGCGGATACCCAGATATTCCATATACTTTTGATTCCATACCTCATCCAATCCTTCCACGTCCAATGTACCGTCAAACAAACCTTGTTCGATTTCATAGCGGACCATGATGTGCAGCGGATAGGTCAGTTCGTCCGCTTCAATGCGGATCAGTGACAAAGCGACGTGATTGATGCCCAAAATGAATTCATCCAGGGTCACATCGGACAGTGCATCCACACATTGTTGAACTTTCGGATAAACGGATGTCCAGAACTGTGCACTGCGTCCGAGCATGTTTTCATAAAGTCGCGACTGAGATTCGTGCATGCCATAGGTCATACTGTCCGCAATCGTGCTTCCCTGATACACCTCATCGACCTGTCCGTTGTAAGTGGCATGTCCCACTTCATGGATCAGTGCAAAGATCGATGACGTAAACATATCTTCATGATAGCGAACCGTCACACGGTTATCATGAATGGAAAAATGAGAACTGAACGGATGCGCACTTTCGCCGATATAGCCAGACTCTTTTTCATAGTTCAAATAGTCCATCAGGATGTCGACGACTTTGCGCTGCTGTCCGATGGGAACATGACGCGAAAGCCAAGCGGGCTCCGGAATGTTTTTCGCGATGATCCGATGCAGAAACGGCACGATTTCCTCTTTGAGCTTACTGAAAAACACATCGTAATCCGCTAACGTGATTCCGGTTTCAAAGTCATCGATCAACTGCTGGTACACCGGTCGGGTATCCTTACGGAATGAGATGATTTGCTTGGTCATTTCAATCAGTTTCTTCAGATAGGGCTTAAATGAAGCATAATCCTGTTGATCCCGGGCTTTTTCCCAGACATTCTCGGCATCCCGGGTCAGTTGGGCATACTCAACAAAAACATCTTTTGGTATATACCGGGTTTTATCCAGATTTTTTTTGATCAGACGGATTTCCCGAGTCATGACCTCATCGAGATCTTCAGCAGACAGTTCATCGATCAAATCAATGAATTCGGGTGAAGTCGTGATCGAAAACAGTTCTCCGGATAATAGTGCAGCCATTTTATTTCGATAGGATGCCCCCTTTTTCGGTGCGATCGTACTGGAATCCCAGTTCAGTGTCGTTAGGGCAAGCCGATAGGCAGAGATCTTCTCTCTGATTTCGTGAAACTGATCCAATTTTGTTGATATAGTCATAACAATTCCTCCGTTACGAAGGTATTGTATCATATAAGTTGTTGTTTACTGAGATTGAGATTGATATATAATAAGAATATGAGTAAAACGGTAAGAACTTTCCACCTGATCGGCGGAGCGAATATTGATATCTTGGGTAAGTCATTTGATACACTGAAACCTTCAGATTCCAATCCGGGCAAGGTGTCGGTGAGTTTTGGCGGCGTTGCCCGAAATATTGCTTCGACGATTGCCAATCTCGACCGTCCTGTCCGATTACTGTCGGTATTCGGAGATGATTTGCTTGGCAGACAATGTGCAAACGACTGTATCGATCGCAACATCGATATATCGTGCAGCCTGTTTCTCGAACATGCGTCATCATCCACGTACCTGGCGATAGCCAATAGGGATGGCGATATGTCAGTGGCTATTGCCGATATGGAGATTCTGCGCTATCTGAGCCAAGAGTCAGTCACCGCTTTTTTATCATCGGTCGACCCATCGGATGTTTTGGTGGTCGACACCAATCTGGAAGATGATATGATCGACTTTATCACATCGGCCACTCCGTGTTTACTGGCGTGTGATCCGATATCCACCACCAAGACTAAAAAAATCGTTCCCTATCTGTCGAGACTGACCGTTTTTAAGCCCAACCGTCTTGAAGCCGAGGTCTGTTGCGGATTTCCGGTCACCGATGATGAAAGTTTAATGAAAGCACTTAGGGTATTAAGAAATCACGGGATTCGGGATGTTATCATTACACTTGGAGTCAGAGGCGGTGCTATCGCTTGCGAAGAAGGATATTTCAGGTACAATCATTCGGATATTCCCATCGTCAGTGCGACCGGCGCGGGAGATGCATTTCTGGCCGCATATATTTCCTATTTGCATTTGGGTTCATTAAATGCGCTGAAATACGGTGTGGCTGCGGCAATTGCGACGTGTCTGTGTGAGAAGACGGTGGAAGATAGAATCGATCATAGGTATCTGTCCTCGATCATGGAGGAGTTTCCAATAAATCTTGAGAGAAGAAACCTTGAGCAAAACCCTTGATGGTTAATGGTATTTACATGAAAATGTGAGTGTACAATCATGGCATGGCGTTAGAATCACAACAGGAGGAATCGTATGTTTGAACAATGTGTAGCATTACTGAAACAACGGGGAGTCGAGAAATCCGATATCATCGATTGTGTCTATTACTTGCAGAAGCGCTATATTGCCGATCTGACCTTGGACAAAATCGAGTATTATGTGGACAGCGTACTGAATAAACGCGAAGTACAGCACGCCATCATCACAGGCATCCGGATCGACATACTGACAGAAGAAGGAAAGTTTGCGGATGAGAAGTTTAATACGATGATCATGGATGATTATGGGTTGTACGGTGTCGATGAGGTGTTGGCGTACGGCATATGCAATCTGTATGGTTCGATCGCATTGACGAACTTCGGATATATTGATAAAGTTAAACCGGGAATCATCGGTAAACTCAATGAACATACCACTCAATGCAATACATTTTTAGATGATATCGTCGGAGCCATAGCTGCCGCTGCAGCCAGTAAGCTGGCGCATGACAAGGAGAAAAATATATGAAGAAACTATTATTGCTGATGGCATTGCTGGTAATCGTCGTTGCCGGCTGTGCTCCTTCCAAAGATATAAAGATGATCAAGGCATCTGAAGCCGTAAAGCGTTTGGATGCTGCGGAATCGATGGTGTTGGTCATTGGTGTATCAACTTGTTCTGCATGTAAAGAATATAAGCCGATCATTCGTGAGATCGTCAAGAATTATGATGTTGAAATTTTCTATGTTGAACTGGATTCGGATTCCAACGCGGATGTTAAGGCATTGGTGGATAAATACTTAGTTGAAGCCCGTTGGACACCGACTACCTATATTTTCGATAAAGGTGTCTTGGTCGAGTCGAAAACCGGCGCGATCCGATACACCGCATTAAAGGATTGGCTGCAGTCCAATGAAATCATCGAGTAATGAGATTCATGCGGTTTTGACCCGCCAGCAAATCATCGATCAGTTGCGTGCCAACGGCATTACTGCCGGAATGACCCTGATGGTTCATTCGTCGCTGCGCTCTTTTGGTTATGTCTGCGGAGGAGCTCAAACCGTCATCGATGCATTACTGGAAGTCATCGGATACGAAGGTACGATCGTCGTATCGATGCAAAGCGGCGATAACAGCGAGCCGGGTTACTGGCAATACCCACCGGTTGCAATCCGTTTCTTTGATGTGATCCGTAAATCTCATCCATCGTTTCACACCACTCACAGTGATGTTCACAGAATGGGTGCGATCTCCAAAAGTATCCGTCATCGCGAAGGCAGTGTGACCACCAGCCATCCGGCGGTGGCCTTTAGTGCGATAGGGAAGTATGCCCGGTTTATCTGCCGTCATCATCCCTTGGATTTTCCTTTATCGAAGGAATCGCCTTTGGGAGCCTGTTATGATTTGAAGGCACACATTTTACTGCTGGGCGTTGATTATGACAGCTGTACGGCGTTTCATCTGGCAGAATCGATCAGTGCAAAGCGAGCCGTCATCCTGCAGGGAGGGGCTATCGAGTCGAGTGTCGGTCGGATATGGCAGAAGTATCTCGATTACGACTATGATCCCGATGACTTCAAAAATATCGGATTGATGCTTCAGCATAAAGGATTGGTTTCCGAGTTTGCCATCGGGAATTCAAAGGTTAAATTTTTTGAAATGCAGCCAGCCGTCGATGCGGCGGTGGGCTGGTTAAAGGAGCGAGTGGTATGAACAAGGCTGTTTGCTCTTTTTTTGATGGTTCTCTGATCGTCGAAGGAAGAGAAGATGCGGTTGAAAAGGTGGATTTCAGTTTTGAAAGACTAGAGGAATGTGAAGGGACCGGAGAAGTTCAAAAAGCGATTCGCCAGATGAGGGAATATCGGGACAGAAAGCGGACGTCGTTTGACTTTGTCCTGGATCTTAGGGTCACAGAGTTTCGTAAGAAAGTATTTTATGAACTGATGAAGGTTCGTTTTGGCGAAGTCGTTTCGTATGGCGAGCTTGCCCGGCGTATCGGAAATCCTAAGGGAGCCCGGGCAATCGGCAATGCCATGAATCATAATCCCTGCATGATCGTCGTCCCTTGCCATCGTGTCATCGGATCGGATGGCACGCTGGTCGGTTTTGCGGGCGGATTGGAGTTAAAGCAGCGTTTGCTGGATTTGGAGAAATGATCAGATCCAGAATCGTAAGAGGGATTGCGCAGACCGAGATTGTCAGGGATATCCGATTGGCGGTGTTTTCTGATGAGCAGGGATTTACCGATGAGTTTGATGAATCGGACGAGCACTGCTGGCACATTGAAGTCTGGTTTGATAATCAGCCCTCGGCTGCCGGCCGGATGTTCGAAAGTGATGTGAAGGGCATTTATACGATTGGCCGCATTGCCGTTCTGCCTCAGTTTCGACATCAGAGCTTGGGAAGTTATGTCATGACATCCCTCGAGGATCATGCCCGGAGGTGCGGTGCGCACGGGATTATTTTGTCCGCACAATGTCATGCCGAAGGGTTTTATCAGAAACTGGGATACATATCGCAAGGAGATGTGTATATGGATCAGCACTGTCCGCATATCGAAATGTTCAAAAGTTTATAGCGCAACAGCGCTTTTTCTTTCTATATATATTAAAAAAGACCCGAAGGTCAGTCTGTATACGATTCGGTAAGCAAATCAACGATTTTACTTAACCAGGTGATGTCGGTGGTGTCAAAACGGGAAAACACCGGGGAATCAATATCGAGGACCCCGATGACCGCATCGTTTTTAACTAATGGAATCACCAGTTCGCTGTTCGATGCGGAGTCACACACGATATGCCCGGGAAACAGATGGACATTGTCGATGCGTTGAATGGTCTTTGTGCTGGCGGCTTTCCCGCAGACACCCCGGTCAAAGGGGATACGCACACAAGCCGGCTGTCCCTGAAAAGGACCAAGAACCAGTTGTTGGTTGCGGTTGATGTAAAATCCGACCCAATTGATTTTCTCTAAAAACAGATTCAACAATGAACTGATGTTGGCGCAGTTGGCGATAAAGTCATTTTCGCCCTCTATTAGCGCTTTCGCTTGGGCAAGCAGTAACTGGTAAGCCTCGATTCGGTCGGTCGGTTTTCCTTCAAAGTGATACATGGCGGAGTTCCTTTCTTTTGTTTCTGAGTTGAGTATGGTATAATCATTTCGTGAACAGGGGAGCGTCAGCTGAGATGTGCAAACAAACCCTTAATCACCTGATCTAGATAAAGCTAGCGTAGGGAGTTCCGTTTTTTTCCTTACGCCTCTTCTCAAACGGAGGTGTTTTTTTATGAGTACAAGAGATCTGGTAAAGATGTCGGCTTATTTGGCCATGTTTATCGTTTTGGATTATTTATCCAATATGATCGGTTTCTTTAAGATGCCGCAAGGGGGAACACTGGGACTTGGGGTCATCGCCTTGCTTTTAGCCAGTTATGACCTGGGTTACAAGAAAGGCATTGCGGTCGGTCTGCTGTCGGTTTTACTTCAGTGGATGACCGGAGCGATGTGGTTTCTCAATTGGTTTCAGTTTTTCCTGGATTACCTGCTGGCCTTTGGTATTTACGGTGTGGCCAGTGCCATCCCTTCGATGCCGATGGGAAAACAAAAGCTGTTGTGGGGTGTGATCATCACCAATCTGATCCGGTTTGCTTCCCACACGGTCGCTGGAGTAATGTTCTATGAAGTCACATGGTGGGGATCGCTGATGTACAACGGCTGGTACATGATCCCAACGATGATCGTCGCTTTAATCGTCGTGACAATGTTATTGCCGAGAATGCGCGTGTCGCATTGAATTGAAACCTCAACAGAGGTTTCTTTTATTATGAAACGGATGTTTGTGGTTTTCAAGTGATTTCATATAAGATATAATGATAAAGCGCAAAGGAGGAATGTCTGTGTTGCCTAATATCGGTACGAGTGTTTTCATTCAAAGTTATAAACATGACGGTACGTTGCACCGCACATGGGCAAAAGGACTCGTTTTGCGTGCCCAAGAAGATGTCCTGATCGTGGTGACTCATAAAACCTGGGTAACAGAATCGGACGGTCGCAGCTGGTATACCCGAGAGCCGGCGATTTGCTTCTTTTATCCCGACCGCTGGTTCAATATCATTTCGATGATCCGTAAGACAGGGATCTATTATTATTGCAATCTGGCTTCACCCAGCATCTTTGACGGTGAGGCAATCAAGAACATTGATTATGATCTTGATGTCAAGGTGTATCCCAACCGCAGTGTAGATGTCTTGGATGAAGATGAGTTTCTGACTCACAGCGAGCAGATGGATTATCCTTCGGACATCATTGAAATCGTCAGAGAATCGATGGATCATCTGTTGTCGATGATCGAAAATGAGGACCCGCCGTTTAACCGGGATGTGGTTGAAGTGCTGTTTCAGGAGTATTTGAGGGAATTTAAGAAGAAAGTCTGATGCTTTTTGTGACAATCGGTGTCATATGAAAAAAAGCGAAAAAAGGCCATGATTTTGGTTGACTTATGGTGCCTCTTTTGTTAATATAATAAGGCACCGACAAAAGTGCAAGAGCCTAGCGATCTTTGAAAACTAAA
>DDYT01000016.1 GCA_002348095.1 Erysipelotrichaceae bacterium UBA2227
CTCGATCACCGATGTTGCATTACTGAACGCAGCATTGTTATGGTCGACCATGATGACGAGCGTATTTGCGTCTAACACATCCAGTGCTTCTGACTCTGTGATAAAACGATGTCTCTCATCCAAAACTTCTTTATATTTAGCCAGTGCTCCGGAGAGTTTAGTTTCGATACCGCCGGTTTTCGACACAATATATACTTCCTTGTCATAACTGCGGGCGATTCGGCTCATTCCGATTGCGGCCCCCATGCAATCAAAATCCATTTCCTTATGACCGACAATGATGACCGTTTTACATTGTTGTATCAAATCACGAATCGTCTGGGCAATGACGCGAACACGTACTTTACTGCGTTTCTCTTGTGCCTGGCTGCTACCGCCAAAATACTTAATATCTTCATTAAACGATTTGATGGCAACCTGATCTCCGCCTCGGCTTTGTGCCAGTTCAAGTGCTGTGTTTACCATGTCCTCAAGTTGAAGAAAGTCCGATGTCTTTCTCGAAAAAGCCATGGACAGCGTAATAGCAACATCGACTTCTGCCGCTGCCTTACGTATATAAGACAATATATCAAAACGGTTATTCATTACATTCTTATATATTCTTTCGTTAAGTACGACTAAGAAACGGTCAGCCTTGATCCTCCGCAAAAACATTCCGTTTTTCTTTGCCCAATCAACGACCGGCTGACGGATTTTCGAATCAATCAAAGCTATTTTCTGTTCTTCCTCATATTGAGTCGTCTCTTCGTAATTATCGATATGGATCAACCCCAATACGACCTGCTCATCTTCATACGCAGATTCTAACTCATTGATTTCCGTAATGTCTCTGAAGAACAGCAATTGTGCATTTTCTTTTCGCAAAACCTCATAGACGCAGTCATTGACCTCAATGGTCAGTCTTTCACTGTCTCCCGTAAACAGCTTATTGATTTCCGGGGACAACGATGTGATTTTCGATCCGATCAGCGAGATGCCGCGATGATCAAACATCTCACTCATCCACGTGACATTATAGTTTTCATCGTACGTGACGATCCCTACCCCGCCAAGCTCCAATGCTTCCTTGGCATCCTTGCCGAGAACCCGGGTAATTGAGAAAATACGATCTCTCTGATCTCTTTCATAAGTCTGAATTATCAGGTATATAAATGATATATTCATCAGTAAGTAGATAAACAAGAGTAAGTATACGTAATTAAACAGAAAAATGAAGAAGATAAAAAGAATGATGATCTCAAACAGCAGGACAATAGCAATTTTTGACTTTAAGCGATCAAAACTTTCAAGCATTGTTTTTCACTCCCAACAGTTTTTGACGTAAATCGGTAACCATATCAAGCAATCCTATGATCATAAGCGGAAATACTGCGACTGTCGGCAATAGCAATAGACTGAAAACGGCCGCAAAAATCAGTGTGCGCATTTTATAACGCTTTTGAATGACGGAAATCAGGATGAACGCATGTACAACGATGGTCATCGTTGAAAAGACAAACAATGTGTATCCGATATTTTGCCAGTTTGTGTCAAGTTGAAGCTGTCTTGATAAAGGCCATATAAAGAGCAGCGCCATCAGGATATACCCGATATATGCGGGTAAGGAAAACTTTGACAGCGGAGCTGATGCCGGTATGGTTATCTTCAGCACACGTTTCAATAAAACACGTGCAAATATATGTAACAGATAAGCTTCCAGGATGGCCGCCAAAAAGATCGACATCACGATAATCATCCGGATAAGATCGGTTTCAGCTGCAGACACTTGCACGTTCATTGTACGTAAGAGTTCTGCAACGATTTTAACTTCATCACCCATATCATAACCGAAAAATGAAGCAAATAAAACCATGGATAAAAAATAGATGATGGTCGTGAACAAAGTTGTGAATAAAAATTGAATCCGGCTGTCAAATTTTCTGTTAATGCCCCAACCGTAAAGCAGCCCTACCAGCCCATAGAGTAATGCAAAAATCAATGATGGCAGCGAAGATATGACCAATGACAGAACCGCAACACCAAAGTAAGGCAACCAGCCTGCTTTAAATCCGTGTTTCGCAGTATAGAGTATGATGGGTAAAGGGATGATCCAAGCAAAATAGACATTGAGCTGACTGGCAAACTGTCGATCAATCAGTAAAAATACACTGATCAATGCAATCATTGCGGATCCTTCCGTAATTTTTCTGACATCATTTTTCATCTTAACATCCCCTGTTGATAAAAAACCTCCACCGACTGGCGATGGAGGTAAGCGTTCTAGTCGGCGACGTACGGCAATAATGCCATTTGACGTGCGCGCTTGATTGCGGTGGCAAGCATCCGTTGATATTTTGCACGTGTGCCTGTTACGCGTCTGGGAATGATTTTCCCATTAGCTGAAATAAATCTCTTCAGTAATTCAATATCTTTATAATCAATGGATGTGACATTGTTTTTAGTGAAGTAACAGACTTTTTTGCGGCTCGTGCGTTGTTTTTTGAAAGCCATGAGCTGTCTCCTTTCTTAAAATGGCAAGTCGTCACTTGAAATATCAAGGATCGGACCTGTCGAAAAATCATCTTCGTTATAGTTATTGTTATCCGGTTGAAATCCGGATGTGCTATCAAATGAATTTGATGCGGGTCGTTGAGTTGATGATGAGCGGGATTCAAGTAACTGAACATTGTCCGAGACAACTTCGGTCACGTAAACTTTTTTCCCGGTACTTACATCATCATAATTTCTTGTCGAAATTCGTCCTTCGACGGAAACCATGGCACCTTTTTTTGCATACTGGCTTAAAAAATCAGCTGTTTTTTCCCACGCTACACAATTGATAAAGTCGGCCTGATCTTGCTGACCGTAACGGCGATTGACAGCGACCGTGAAGCTTGCGACTGATTTTCCGCTTTGTGTTCTTCTTAACTCAGGATCTTTGGTCAGACGACCCACCAATATGACACGATTTACCATGTGGTTCTCCTTACTCTTCTTCTTTGTTGATGATTAAGAAGCGAACGATGTTGTTATTGATTCGGTTAAGACGATCCAACTCTTTAACACCGGCTTGATCAGCTTCGAAATTACCCACGACATAATAACCTTTTGTCATGTGGTTGATTTCATATGCAAACTCACGCATACCCCACTCTGTAACCTCACCGACGACTCCACCATTGTTTGTGATGATTTCGTTCATGTTTGCGATTAGAGCTTGGCGTGCGGCATCATCGAGTGATGCGTTTACAATGTACATGATCTCATACTTGCGCATTGTGACACCTCCTTATGGTCTATTGGCCTTTTCAGGCAAGGAGCGAATACTTTACGTATCCACCCGTATCGTACATTATAACAGAACCCGACATCTATGTAAACGAAAAAAAGCACCTGTTGGCGCTTATTGACATCATTTTACATCATCCGGAGTCGTGATTTTAATATTGGCATAAGATCCTTCAACAACCTTGATTCGGGTGTTACCGCACAGTTCAGCAATTTGAGCATCATCGGTGGCATTGAAACCCAAATCAAATGCTTTATTATAACAACGAAGGATCAGAGATGTCTTGAAAGCCTGAGGTGTTTGAGCCAACATATGTTCTTCACGATCCACGGTCGCCAGTATATAATCACCATCCATCCTCTTTATGGTATCCTTTGGTCTGACTGCCAATATAGCCGCTTCTTCCTGTTTCATCGCATCCAGCAAACGATTGACACAGTCCATCGGCAGCCACGGTCTTGCCCCGTCATGAATCAAAACAATATCTTCTGTTACAGCCATCAATCCGTTGAATACACTGTCCTGACGGGTGTCACCGCCGTTGACCGACACGATCTTCCCAGATTCGTTCTGACGGACGATTCGTGGCATATCTGCCCGATTCGTGACGATGACCACTTGTTTACAGCGTGGATCATCCAAAAATAACTGAAGGGTTTGTTCCAAGACTGTTTTACCTTCTTTGAGCGGATAAAACATCTTGTTATACCCCAATCCCATGCGCGTCCCTTTTCCGGCTGCGACGATAAGTGCTGAATAGTTCATAAGCCACCTCTTAATCTTTTTCCTATTTTAACACTTTTTCATTCCGTTTTCATTGTTTTTATTTTCGAAATTCGGTTGTAATCGATTTCTGATACACTTATAATAAAAGTGTTGAATAGGTGTTTAACCGACTTAATAGGGAATCCGGCCCACCGGAGCTGCCCCAGCAACTGTCGATACCGACGACAAAAGCAAACCACTGTGCAAACGGGAAGGGTTTTTGAAGGAAGACGTATCAGCCAGTAGACCTGCCTAATTCAAAAATATCTGTTTTATCTTCTGGGTGAAAGATAAAAAGGCAACACACTTGTCTTTTTTCGCACATCCTAGGGTGTGTTTTTTTATGGGAGGAACAATGAAGAAGAATTTTACGCGTATTTTGATTGCTGCAGTAGCAGCAACCCTGCTTTATGTCGGAGTTTCGTATCTTACACGGCCGCCGGTAGAACAGGGCAGTAAGGAAGTCACCTTGATCATGAGCACGAAGCTTGAAGGAGAAGTTAAAGAGATCTTCAAAAAGACGATCAAAACAGATGCCGAAATGCTTGGCGATCTTCTTGATGAAGGCGTTGTCCGCGCATATTTTACCATCGAACTTTCCGGAAATAAAAGTGATGCTTACGGACGGTTCATCGTGGCGATCAACGAGTTTAAAACCGAAGATATGAGTAAAGGACCATGGTGGATCTACGATTCCAAAACCAATCAGACCTGTGTGTCCGCAGGGTATTGCTCGGGAATCGATGCGACACCTGTATACGACCAAGACGTTTTCGAATTTACCTACACTGACAGCTTCGAATAATGAAACCTGTTGTCCGCTTAGTCGTCATAGCACTGCTAAGCGCTCTGCTGTTAGTGGTACAAGTCGCTTTGGCTATGGTCCCCAACGTCGAACTGGTATCCTTACTAATCCTCATTTACACGCTGTTACTGCCTTTACCTACGGTATTGGGTATTGTCAGTATTTTTGTCACCCTCGAATTTCTGGTTTGGGGGTTTGGGGATTGGGTCATCGGCTATTACTGGGTCTGGCCCATTTGGGTATTGTTGGTCTATGCTACACGATGGTTCAATAAGGACGATCCTCATCGATGGGCTTTGCTTGGCACATTTTGGGGTATTTTGTTCGGCATTCTTTTCTCCATACACCACGGAATTCTCTATGGTATGACTTACAGTTATGCCTATTGGATCAGGGGCATTTCTTTTGACATTATTCATGCAATATCGAATTATATTCTTATATTGCTTAGTTATCGTGTTATATTTGATGTATTAAAGAAACTGCTTGAAAGGCTAGGTGTATCGTATGAAAGTAACCACAAAAACCGGGGATCAAGGTCAAACCGGTGTCTTTAACCAACGTGTAGAAAAGGACAGTCTGATTATTGATTTGCTAGGACATTTGGATGAGGTCATGGCTCATATGATCGATTGCTATGCCGAGTTTCCTGAGGCGAACCCAGAGCTGAAAGATCGGGTCGATGAACTGATTTTAATCGCATCCATTGTTGCCGGATTTAAAAAGGAAGAAGATTTCAGTGAGGAACGGGTGGCACATTTAGAAGAAATGATTCGATTGCATAATGAAAAGTGCAATGGATTCGTCTATCCGTTTGATAACCCGATGAAATCCAAACTGAATGTTTTGCGCACCGTCGTCCGTCGTTGTGAGCGCGTCATGGTAAGATCATTTAAAGAAAATAAAGATTTTCCGCTTATCCGTGTCTATATCAATCGCTTGTCCGACTATGTTTTTATTTTAATCAACCGCTAAATGTTATCACATCATTTTCATAAGTTTCATGAGTTGTGTGCAGTTAATTTATGTTAGAATAAAAGGTATCTTAGGTAAGAGGAGGAATATGTATGAAGTATCGTGAGGGAACCATCAAGAAAATCAATGACGATATCCGCAATCATTTTCCCCATCTTTTTCCTATCGAAGAAAGTTTTCATGTTACGCACTCTGGCGTTTCCAGATTGGTCATGTTGGATCGCTACGCGCAGAAAGACCGCAGTTTAAAAACTTTGGGGGTAAATGATATCGTTGTAACGATCGTCAAGGACGATCCAAAGTTCCCGGCTCGCGGTATCGGTTTAGTTAAAGAAATCGACACATTACAGGAAACAGCACTTATCGAGTTGGAAGAGGAATGGCGGTCATCGTGTGAAAATGAAGCAGAAGCGGAAACCGGATTAATACGACGCCCCTTCAAGAAAATCGACAAACCGATGGAAATCTATTATGAACAGATTGCCAAGCGAGTCGGTAAAGCCTTAGCATCCACAGAGAACAGTGAAGCAAACCGCAATAAATATGGTGAGCTTTTTTATCATCAGTTAAAAGATTTAAATGTAGTACCGGCAGGACGGGTTCTATATGGGGCCGGCAGTGGTACGGAAGTCACATATTTCAACTGTTTCGTCATGCCTTTTGTTCGTGATTCCCGAGGGGGAATCGCAGATCATCGCAAAGAAGTCATGGAAATCATGTCCCGCGGCGGTGGTGTCGGTACCAACGGCTCGACACTTAGACCGAAAGCGGCACCGGCCAAAGGTGTCGGAGGAAAATCTTCCGGTGCAGTCAGCTGGCTAAATGATATTGCTAACCTGACACACTTGGTTGAACAAGGCGGTTCACGCCGCGGTGCCCAAATGATCATGTTGGCCGACTGGCATCCGGACATTATCGAATTTATTATCTCGAAAATGCAGAACCCTCGGGTTTTAAAATGGCTGACTGAAAATTCCAACGATGAAATCATTCGTGAAGAGGCACACCGCAAACTTAAATTTTATCCTTTAAGCCGCACCGAGAAAGAGATGTATGAGGCTTTGGTAGATAATAAATCTACCCCTGCCCACATTGCTGACCATGCCCGCGAGAAGCTTCTTGACGGCGGTAAACTTGAGGTACTTTCCCCGGAATTTTTATCCGGAGCCAATATCTCGGTCACTTTGACCAGAGAGTTTATGCAGGCAGTCGCCGATGATGCTGAATATCAGTTGCGTTTCCCCGATCTGGAAGTTTATACCAAAGAGCAAAAGGAAATTTATGATGAGAAGTGGCATGTCATCGGAGACGTCCGTGAATGGGAAGCCATTGGATTCCCCATTAAGGTATACCGCACGGTCAAAGCGCGGGATATCTGGGATTTGATCAGTTTCTGTGCTACTTACTCTGCGGAACCCGGTATTTTCTTTATAGACAATGCCAATGATAAAACCAATGCAAAAGCCTACGGGCAACGCGTGGTCGCAACCAATCCGTGTGGCGAACAGCCGTTGGCCCCCTATTCTGTATGTAACCTTGCGGCTGTCAACTTAGCAAACTTCGTTGATCGCGTAACCGGCGAGATTCTTTATGACAAACTTCGGGAGAGCGTAGCCTTGACCGTTCGTATGCAGGATAATGTCATCGATGACACTCCCTACTTTTTAGAGCCCAACCGGATTCAGGCATTGGGGGAACGTCGTGTCGGTCTGGGAGTCATGGGGCTG
Organism: Erysipelotrichaceae bacterium UBA2227; assembly: GCA_002348095.1. Classification (GTDB taxonomy): domain Bacteria; phylum Bacillota_I; class Bacilli_A; order Erysipelotrichales; family Erysipelotrichaceae; genus UBA2227. Next base: position 7,541 of record DDYT01000016.1, read on the forward strand.
CATGATTTGCTGATCTGGGCAAGAAAACGCTATGGGTCACCGGAAGCGATCGAGACAATCGATCAGTTGTTTAAAGAGATTGCTGTAACTGCTTACGCAACATCCATCGAACTTGCCAGGGAAAAGGGTAGTTTCCCCTTCTTAAGCGACCGAAACCAATTTGTTAAAACCGGATTTATGCAAGATATGCCTGAAGAAATCCGTGAAGGTGTATTGCAACACGGTATTCGTAACTCACACTTACTGACAATTGCTCCGACCGGCTCAACCGGAACCATGGTCGGTGTATCAACCGGACTTGAACCATACTTCTCCTTTTCCTACTTCCGTTCCGGACGTTTGGGTAAGTTTATTGAAGTCAATGCTTCGATCGTTGAGGAGTTCCTTGCGATTCATCCTCAGTATACGCGCGCAACACTTCCTGATTATTTTGTAAGTGCCATGCAACTGTCACCGGAAGAACATGCAGATTCACAATGTGCGATCCAGCGATGGATCGACTCCTCAATTTCCAAAACGGTCAATGCCCCTCGTGGATACAGCGTCCGTCAGGTACAACAGATTTATGAACGTTTGTACAAACACGGTGCTAAAGGCGGTACTGTCTATGTCGATGGTTCGCGTGACAGTCAGGTGCTCTCATTGACCAACGATGAGGACAACACTTGGGCTCAGATGGACATCGTTCGTGACTTTGGAGTCAATGTTAAGGAAAAGCAAGAGGAAAGCAAAAAGACCGATCTTCGCGCTGACCGTCAGGATCGAAACATCGGTAATGAAGTCGGTGATATTTGTCCGATTTGCCTAGAAGGCGTCGTCGAAGATATCGGCGGATGCAATACCTGTACTAACTGTAATGCACAGTTGAAGTGCGGTTTATAAACACGAAGTCCCGTAACAACGGGGCTTTTCTTTTGGAGTGTCTCAGTAGATAACTGGTGTGTGAATCGATATACTGTGAATATAAGTTGAAAAGGAGTCACTATGAAAAACAAATATAAACTCATTTCGATATTAGTGTTGATATTTCTTTTGATGGCTTGCGCTCCGGTGATCAATGATCCGAAAGATCAGGACCCAATCCCGAAAGATCCTAAAAACGAAGATCCTGTTATCGACTTTTTTGATCCTGTTGAAACCAATCGGCCAAACACCAGCTTTCAACCGGCTTTTGAAGGTCAGACGCGCATCAGCGGCATAAAAACGAAGACAACTTACAATGTAACTGTCATTACGGACAAACTGAGCAGTCCTTGGGGCATTGACACACTTCCCAATGGAGATTTGGTCATTACTGAAAAAGGCGGAACACTTCGAATCGTTCAGACAGATGGAACGGTGAGTGCTGCTATCCGGGGATTTCCACCAATCAATACCGGTGGACAGGGCGGGTTGCTAGATGTTGCGGTCAGTCCGGACTTCGAAGTCGATCGAATGTTATTCTTTACCCTTTCTTTGCGTTCCTCCGCAGGATCCGTCACCGCTGTGGGAAAAGGCCGCCTTTCAGAAAATCAAACTCTTCTTACAGATTTTCAAATCATTCTGGAGGCAACTCCTTACTTCAACGGTACCGGTCACTATGGAAGCCGGATCGTCTTTGATGATGAGGGTTACCTGTTTGTTTCGACGGGTGATCGTCAGAGTCTGCAGACGCGTAACAACGCTCAGAGCTTAGATAACGGTCATGGAAAGATTTTGCGAATCACCACAGATGGAGCCCCAGCGCCGTCTAACCCCTACAGTAATCAGCGTGGGATCCGGGCTTCGATTTATGCTTACGGACTGCGAAATGTTCAGGGGCTCGCTATTCATCCAATAACCGGTCAGTTGTGGGCAAGTGAAATGGGTCCGCAAGGCGGAGATGAACTCAACCTGATCGAATCAGCAAAAAACTATGGGTGGCCCGTCATAAGCTATGGAGAGGAGTATAGCGGTCTTCCGATCGGCGAAGGTTTGACCCAAAAGGACGGTATGGAACAGCCGGTGTATTATTGGGATCCTTCCATTGCTCCTTCCGGCATGACGTTCTATAGTTCCAAAGTAATAGAAGAATGGGAGAACAATCTGTTTATCGGCGGACTGCGGGGAAGTCATATCATACGCCTGATGATCAGAAACAATCGCGTGATCGGTGAAGAGCGTTTACTGGAAAATGAAGGTCAGCGATTCAGAAGTCTGACGATGGGTAATAACGGCGAACTGTACGCCATCACTGATCAAGGCAGATTATATCGGATCGGAAAATAAAACTACACGAGCGTGTAGTTTTTAGTTGTTCTTCATCTTTTGAAAGCGCCAGTAATTCAGTCCGATGAAAATCAGGGTCGAACCAATCATATACATCACCATTATCGTTGGGGTTAACAGGATATCGCCGATATACAGATCAATCCCTTGAAACTTCAGATAACTGGTCAAAACGCCTTCCGGTGCCCCCGCAAATACCTGTTGAATCGGTGCTTCCATGAAAACCTGTCTTAATAACGAAGCTCCTTGAGATACCGGAATCAGGTTGGAGACGATTTGGACACCTTTGGGCAATACGCCCATCGGCACATAAGCCCCCGTAACAAATCCGATCAACGTACCGACAACCGTTGCAAATGTAGACATGACGGATGGATTATTGAAGAAGGAGACAATGAACAATACCATGAATGTTGAAGAGAGAATACATAACAACAGATAGAACGCTATCCTTACCAGTTGATCAAAGGTAAGCCATGATCCCCCTGAAAACACAACATACAGTTGCGATATGACCACGATCGTTATCGATATCATCAGTACAGTCATGAAGGTCGATGTAATGTAAGACAAGAACAATTGATAACGTTTGATTGGTGCGACCATAAAATCATAGAATACTTTTCTGTTTTTATCCAATACCATTTTCCCCAGCGAGCCGATGGAGAGAGTTACCGTTGAGACTGCTACTAATCCAGCCATGACCCATGCATTGACCAGAGGTTTAATGCCTTCGACCGTTTGACCGATGGTGAATTCAATGTTTCTGACTTGCTGATCGGAAAGAAAGAGCAAATATAATCCCAATATGATGATGACGGAGAGAAACGAGAAAAATACTTCCGTTTTATCCCGGAAAAACTGCAACAAATTCCGTTTTGTTAATTGTATTATGGCTTTCATGATCATTCCTCCCGAATATTCTTACCTGTCAAAGTGATAAACACTGTATCCATATTTCCCTCAAGAACCTCGAAGGAGGTAATGAACGGACGTGCTGCATCCAATACGGACAATGACTGAATTGAATTTTGTGTATATACTTTGATGACATCATTATTTACTTTGTTTGTAAATCCGAGTGGCTCAATTTTCTTAAGAGCTTCTGTCATATCAGTCGGCAAGATCCTCACAACATTAGAAGTATACTGTCGTTTCAGTTGACTCGGTGTGTCACAGACGATCAGTTTGCCTTGGTCAATGATAGCTACGCGATCTGCCCGTTCCGCTTCTTCCATATAGTGAGTGGTAAGGAAAATCGTGGTCTGATTATTCTTTCGGATATTGTTGATGACATCCCAAACGCGCTTGCGGGTTTGAGGGTCAAGTCCGGTGGTCGGTTCATCCAGAAAGAGCAGTTGAGGCGAGTGAATTAACGCACGGGCAATATCCGCACGCCGACGCTGTCCGCCGGAGCATTTTCCGTAGGGCTTATCCGCAATTTCATGCAATCCGATCATCTGATCCAGCTCATCATATTTCTTGTTGAAGTCACCCGAACTCAGACCGTAAAAACCAGCGCGAATCCGCATGTTTTCCTTTACCGTAAGCAAGTCATCTAGAAATGAATACTGAAACACAACACCGATGCTCTTACGGATATCATCATCTTGCTTGCCCATCAAAAATCCATTGACGATGATTTCCCCTTCTGTAGGCTGAAGCAGTGTTGTGCACATGTTAATGGTGGTGGACTTCCCTGCGCCGTTTGGGCCAAGAAAGGCAAAAAACTCTCCTTTTTCTACATTAAGATCCAATTGATCAACTGCTTTTAAGTTTCCAAAATGCTTCGACAGATTCTTTACTTCGAGTATCATAGCCTCAACTCCTTTACATAAACATAGTACAATAATATACCTCGCCTGTCAATGTATATATATATTTTATGTATATTAATTTATAATCAACTCCCTTGCGGGAGTTGATTTTGTATGCGATTTCTCATAAAGAATATTGACGTGACTAGATATCCGTCTTTAAAGCATCCACAATATTATCGCTCCGTATTCTTGAGACAGAATAGGACATGGTTATAAATACCAGCGTGAAGATAACCAGTGTCACAAACGCAAAGCTACCATAGGGAATCTGTATATCCACAATAAACCCACCGGACATCGTTTGATTGATCAATGCAATGACAAGGAATGATATAGGAAATCCAAACATCAACGAACTCAATCCATAGAATACACTTTCAAAGCGAACCATTTTATCAAAGCTCTGTGGTGTCATCCCAACAGATCTGAGCATGGCAAATTCCTTTCTGCGCAGCAGCACGTTTGTCGTTATCGTATTGATGATGTTCATCATACTAATCAGTGAGACAAGGATGATGAAACCATAGACAAAGACCTCCATAACCAAAATAGTATTTGAGATATTTCGATATTCGGATTTCATGTTATTTATAAAGAAACGCACCTCATCAGTTTCACTAAGATACTCTCTGATTTCAATTTCATGCAACTGATCATTTTTTGATCCCATGTAAACATCGTATCTAAGGATTTCGTTGTCCATCAAAGATCCAACAGACTCTTGATTGGTTATAAGAATTACTCTGTAAAACATGCTATATGAATATCCCAGCGGTGCCTTGTCTGTAAAAGATACGATGTTTAGCTGTGTGCTGTTGATGATTTCACCACTTTCAGAATGCTTAAGCTCGACATCAGCCGTAAACGGTTGCTCTATAAATACTTTCCCCGTGTAGCGCTTATTGTTATAACTGTCCTTTGCTATATTCAGGGCTATAACATTGTTAGAATCATCTGCAAACATGGAAGGATCTCCATTGATATGTTCAAGATAATTTCGAAATGAAACATCATCCAATACAATAACTCGAAGTCCCAGTGATCTGCCAAGAATTCCTTCTTCAAGCAACTGTGATGTAATCGGAGCCATCGGGATATCACTATATTGCGCTTGAGCAGAAATCAAGCGTGAAGATTCAAATCTATCGATATATTCCGAGCTTCTGAGTTTCTCAATACGAGCCTTTGCGGACTCGACTGAAGTGTCCAATAAATGAACATGAAGATCATAGTTTATGTTCGCGTATTCAACTTTCGCTAAACCAAAGAGAGAGCTCATAAAGTAGTTTACCGATACAAATAATACAATACTGACTGTCAGCGATATGACTGTTGATCGGAATTTCTTTTTGCTTCTTTTCAAATTCTTTAAAGCTAAATCCCCTTCAAGTCCGAATATCCAACGGATCCATCGTGATGTCTTAATCGATTTACCACTAAAATTTACATCTTTTCGTTGCATGATAGAGTCCATGATGCTGATTCGTGATGCTCGCAATGCCGGAATCCAAACGGAGAGAGCGATTGTAATAATGGAAACACCTATAGCAGCGAAGATGAGCTGCCACCACACTACCAGTTTTAAAGTTGCTGAGGAAGTGACAAGGGAGCGAAACAACGGTTCAACAAATGTCAGAGTCAATGAAATCCCAATAATCCCAAATAATACACCGGCTGGGATGGCAAATATTGAAAGATAGAATGCTTCCAGAAAAACATTTGACTGCTTCTGCGCCTTTGTCGCTCCGACACTGGAAAGCATCCCTAACTGTCGTGTTCGCTGAGATAGTGAAATCGAAAACGAATTATAGATTAACGCAATCGATGCGACCATAACAATGATCACAATAATGGATAACAATCCAGCCAATGTTGCAAAGATTTCCTGATTACCAATCATCCCATAATAACGCAATAATTGACTGTTTACAGTCATGATCATATTTTCAGAGTTTTCAAATGCTCTTATCATGGCTGCTAAGGTACTTTGACTCAACGGAGTTATTTTGACAGAAACCAAGGGGTCATAATGAGCCGATAAATCTGAGTCATAGAAAGTGAACGCATGTACTGCAGACGAATAACTCTTTGAGTCATCCCTGATGATACCCACAAGTGTAAACTGATACTCGATCACTTGCTCAAGTTTTTCAACTGTTTCGATAAATGTACCATCATCCGCAGTATCGTAGGTTGTCATAAATCCGAACTCTGCCGGAATAGTTTCTCCATTAATTGTCCTCAATGACAGACTCATTGTGACTTGATCACCTAGTTTATACGCTTTTGCCTGTTCTTCGGTCATTACGATTTCACCTTTTTCTAGTGGAAGTCGACCTTTTATGACCTTAACATACTGCTGTATGAATCCAAGGGAATCCAAAGCTGTAACTTGCAAATAAGGTTTAGATGCAGCATAATCCTCAATCTGAACGAACCCTAAAACCCGTTGCCATGACACTGTATCAACAAAAGGCTGATCGACCTTCAGTCTGAGTTCGTTTTGATCAGGATGTTGCAAACGAACATGCCAATCACCATTACTGATCTTCTCGTTTTCGATGATGTATGACAAGAAACTAGATGTCAATGTGGCTATGGCGCTCAACATTGCGACCGAAATAATAATTCCGATAGTTGTTACGATGGTCCACCGGCGATTATTCTTCATACTTGCTAAAGTAAATTTCCTGATGATGTTCATATTACTTTAGCCTCATCCGAAATAATTTTTCCGTCTTCTAAAGAGATAATGCGATCAGCATTCTGAGCTATGGTTGCATCATGAGTAATAATCAAAACCGTCTGTTTATACTTTCGGTTTAAAAGTCTGAACAGACTGATAATTTCCGAACTGTTTTTCCTGTCAAGATTCCCGGTTGGCTCATCCGCCAATACCAGGGCTGGCTGATTGATTAAAGCACGCGCAATTGATACCCGTTGCTGTTGCCCGCCGGAAAGCTGATTTGGTAAGTGCAACAAGCGATTGGAAATAGCCAGTGTAGCCACCAGATCATCGAAATGATGCTGCGAGGGACGTTGTCGGTCCAGTAACGCCGGTAACATGATATTTTCCTGAACATCCAAAATCGGAATCAGGTTATAAAACTGATAAATCAGTCCTAAATGTCTCCTTCTGAAAATGGCCAACTTTGACTCATTTAGTGCATAGATATCTGTTTGATTCACAAACACTTTTCCTGATGTCGGTCGGTCTACCCCGCCAAGAATGTGTAACAGTGTGGACTTCCCAGAACCGGAAGGTCCGACAATTGCAACAAATTCTCCTTGTTCTACACTGAATGAAACATCATTGAGAGCAATGACTTGTGCTTCTTTTGCACCATATATTTTCGAACAATTTTCAACTCTTAGAATTTCCATACGTAATCTCCTCTTCACTTTAATTCTAACCAAAGAAAATGACGATTCGATGACTTACTGAGTGACTGAATCGTCATTTTCTATTTGAAATGGTAATGTGATGGTAAATGTAGTTTTGTTTTTTTGACTGGTTACATCAATGAAGCCATTCTGTTGTTCAATGATTTGCTTGGATAAAGATAAACCAATCCCGACAGAATCATAAAATGCATCTTTACTCCTATAAAATCTCGTGAATATCTTATGCAAATCTTCTGGCGCAATCGTGCCACCGACATTAGTGATTTGAATCTGATAACCCAGTGAACCCTTTTTTATGACAAAGCTAATCTGCTGGTTCGGCTGGCTGTGCTCGATAGCATTCTTTAAAATGTTGTTTATTGCTTCCTGAGTCCAGTTTCTGTCACAATAGATCTTATCCGTCAGAATCTCTGTATTGATACTCGTCGATTGTATATCCATCAGAATATCCAATGAGCTTTGCGATTCCAAAGCTAATTGACTGGCACTCACCCACTCTTTGATAAACTTAACCGTCTCCGATTCCAGTCGTGACATCTTTAGCAACGAATTGATCAGGCTTTTCATTCGGTGGAGTTGTTGTAAAGATTGAGACATGAACAACTCTTGCTTTTGCTCGTCCAACTGCGGATTTCTCATCAGATCAAACATCATATAAAGTGAAGTCAACGGCGTTTTCAATTGATGAGATATGTCCGCAAGTGATTTGGACATAGATTCCTTATCTTGTTGTAACTGTTGATTCTGTTGGCGAATCGTTACTGTCAGCTTATAAAGTTCACTTTGAAGAATCGAAAGCTCACCTTCTATAAGATCTTCAAACGATAGTTTTGCATTTCCAAGACTCAATTCTCTCAGATATTGATTGAGTTTCTCTATCTTCTGATATCTTAAAAAGGATAGCACAATATAAAGTGCTCCTACCAAAAGCGAATATACCAACAGGATGGTTAATACATAATTACTTTTAACAATCATGGCAAGAAACGATAAGATCGTCAGTACGAACCAACCGATTACAAAAGTTCTTACCTCACCATTTCTCAAGAGTTTCATGAAATCTTATATCCCAAGCCACGTACAGTAAAGATGATTTTCGGTATCGAAGGATCGTCTTCGATTTTATCACGCAAGCGCTTGATATATACCGTTAATGTATTGTCATTAACAAAACTGCCCCCAATATCCCAAATGCTTTCCAATAGCTGATTCCGATCGAGCATTTGCCCGCGATGTGTGGCAAGAATCACCAACAGCCGATACTCCAACGCACTAAGAAATACTTCTTTCCCTGCTTTTGTAACTCGAGCAGCTTTAGTATCAATCGTTATGTCCTCAATGTGAATTAATGACTCTTCTTTCGGTTGATTACGGTTGATCACATTCTTAACTCGTAACAACAACTCTTTTAAGCGGAAAGGCTTTAAAACATAATCATCTGCACCCAGTTGTAAACCCATGACGATATTCACTTCTTCATCGGCAGCACTTAAAAAGATAACCGGTGTGTCTGACATGGACTTTATTTTTTTGCACAGTTCATAACCAGTTCCATCGGGTAATGAAATATCTAGAATTGCAAGATCAACATTGGCATTATTTAAGTATTCATTGGCTTGACTCACGGTGTTTATAACCGTAGCATCATATCCTTCTTGTTGTAATGAAAACTGCAATCCTAAGGCAATCGTCGTATCATCTTCCACAATCAGTATCTTTTTCATCTCGACCTCCACACAATTCAGAATAATCGTAAATTCATTATAACAGTGATATCCGCTTTATAGAATAAAGCATAAATAAAAACTCCCTTTCGGGAGTAGATTTACTGTGAACGATGACGCATATGCGGGAACAGGATAACTTCACGAATGGTTTCGGAATTGGTCAGTAACATGACGAAACGGTCGATGCCAAATCCTAAACCACCGGTCGGCGGCATACCGTATTCCAATGCTTCGACAAAATCGATATCCATTTCATTGGCTTCCTGATTCCCTAAGTCTTTCTCTTGAAGTTGTTCCTCAAAGCGCTGGCGCTGATCGATCGGGTCGTTCAGTTCACTAAAGGCATTGGCATATTCGCGACCATCGATAAATAACTCGAACCGATCGGTGAATCGGGAATCCTTTTCATTTTTCTTCGCTAATGGTGAAATTTCGATGGGATGACCATAGACAAACGTCGGCTGAACCATCTTCTCCTCCGCAAAAGCTTCAAAGAATAAGTTGACGATATGTCCGAAACTGTGCTGATGCTTCAATACTTCGACATTGTGAGCCTTGGCCAAAGCTAATGCTTCATCGAGACTTGTCACGGCATAGAAATCGACACCCGTTGCCTCTTTGATTGCATCGACCATATGTATGCGACGATACGGTCCCTTAAGAGATATTTCCTTTTCTCCCCACTGAATTTCGGTGGTTTTCAATGTTTGGGTAGCTACAAATTCAACCAAACCTTCAATCGTATCCATCATGCCTTCCATATCGGAATAGGCGACATACGCCTCTACGGTCGTAAACTCCGGATTGTGTTTCGGGCTCATACCCTCATTACGGAACAATCGGCCGATTTCATATACTCCCTCAAGTCCGCCCACGATCAACCGCTTCAATGGAAGTTCGGTAGCGATACGAAGGTAAAAGTCCATATCCAGAGTATTGTGATGGGTCACAAACGGACGGGCCGCAGCACCGCCTAAAATCGGTGTCAGTACCGGAGTCTCGACTTCGATCAACCCTTTACTATCAAAGTAGTTCTGAATGGCACGAATAATTTTTGGACGTAAAATAGCGATCTCTCTGGCCTTCTCATTGGTAATCAGATCCACATACCGACGACGATAACGCTCTTCCACATCGGTCAGCCCATGAAATTTATCCGGTAACGGACGGAGTGCTTTGGTCAGATGAGTGATCTTCTCCGCTTTCACGGATAACTCTCCATGATTGGTTCTGAAAACATCCCCTTCAATACCGACCATATCACCCAAATCCGCATCCATAAAATACTCAAACCAGAAATCACCGACAGCATCTTTGCGTACATACACCTGGATCTGCCCGTCACGGTCTAGAAGATGCATGAATCCGGCTTTCCCCATCAGTCGCTTGGTCATGATACGACCGGCAATCTTGACACGCACATCCGTCATTTCATGGATTTCTTCTTTGCTGAATGCATCGAATCGATCGATGATGTCCTTGCTGTGATGAGTCAGCTGAAAGGCTGTTCCAAATGGGTCAATCCCTTTTTCCCGCAATGCCTCCATTTTCTGGCGGCGAATGATTTCCTGCTCGCTTAATCCGTTGCTCATAATTAACTCACTTTCTAAATCATGTCTTCGATTTCTTTTCTGTAATTCTCTATTATATTAACAAATTGTTGATAGGTCGTCATCTGTGAAAACAGATTTTTAACTTTATGGCTGCTCGGCATGCCGCTGACATACCAACTGGCATGACTGCGCATTTCACGCATCGCCACATCCTCACCTTTTAAATCAACCAGCCGCTGCGCATGTTTCAGTGCCCAGGCAAACCGCTCGTTACGCTCAAAAGCATACTCTGCATTGCCATTCTCAATGGCAACTAAAATTTCCTTGATCAGCCACGGATTGCCCAGTACCCCACGCGCAAGCATGATGGCATCACAACCGGTATATTTTAACATATCTAAAGCATCCTGTGGGCGGAAAATATTGCCGTTCCCAATGACCGGAATCGACACACTATCTTTAACAAGCTTGATCAAATCCAGATCGACATCACCTTGATACATCTGTGACCGGGTCCGACCGTGAACCGCAAGGGCACTGGCACCGGCTTTCTCAAGTCCGATGGCCAACTCTTGGGCGATAATGCTGTTTTTGTCCCACCCGGTTCGTATCTTCACCGTTACCGGTTTTTTAACAGCCTTAACGATCTCTTCGACGATTTTGATGGCATGATCCGGACGTTTCAATAAGGATGCCCCACCATTGCCTTTAACGACTTTGGTAACGGGACAGCCCATATTGATATCAATGATGTCACAATCGGTGTTCTGATCCAAAAAAATTGCCCCGGCAACCATGGTATCGATATCTTCACCAAACAGCTGAAGGGTCAAAGGATGTTCGTTGGGGTCAACCTCACACATCCGAATCGTTTTTTCATTGCCGTAAAACAATGCCTTATCAGACACCATCTCCGTATAGATCAAACCGGCACCAAACTCCTTGGCTACCGAACGAAAAGCCAGATTACTGACACCCGCCATCGGACCGACGACGACTTGATTGGCGATCGCTATATCACGAATGTGCCACATGATCCGCACCTTTTAACAGCAAAATATCTCTTAGTTCTTCTTCCGTGAATGTATAGGAAGTATTACAAAAATGACACGTAAGTTCGCACCCGTGATCTTCATAAATCATATCCTTCAAATCGATCACTTCCAACGTTGATAACGCACTTCTCATTCTTTCCTTATTACAAGAACACTCAAATCTGATCGGTTGTTCATGAAGGATTTCCACATCATCGTACAAAGCCAATGCGATTTCCTTCGGCGTCATGCCCTCCTGAATCATTTGAGAAATCGGTTTTAAATGAGCAACGACATTTTCGGTGATCCGGATATCTGCCTCATCTGCATCCGGCATCATTTGGATGATCAATGCCCCGGAAGCCAGGACGGAGGCATCCGTGTTGACCAACACACCCACACTGACAGCCGAAGGTGTCTGTTCGCTGACAAGAAAGTAATATGCCAAATCATCGCCGATTTCACCAGTCTGAAGCTCGACCGATGATGTAAAATCGGTTTTCATGTTCAAGTCTTTGACAACATTGAGCAATCCATTTCCTACCGCACGGCCCACATCCAGTTTACCGGTTTTTTCATTGGTAATATTGACATAGGGATTTCCTACAAGTCCACGAACATTCCCCTGATGATCCGCGTCAACAATCAATGTTTTCAACGGTCCGTCACCTCGGATCGTCATGGATATCTTTTCCTGCTCGCTCTTAAGCATGCTCCCCATCAGTACTCCCGCACTTAAAAGTCTTCCTAATGCAGCGGTCGCTGTCGGGAAGGTGTCGTGACGCTGACGGGCAACTTCGACCAGTTCTGTAGTCTTACATACAAAGATTCGAATCCGTCCCTGATGAGCCAGAGCTCTTACCATCGTGTCCATACATATGTCTCCTTTGTTTAAAACACCCCTGTGACCAGGGGTGTGAATTATGCTTGTGGTTCTTCTTGCTTAACTTCCTCTGATACAGCTTCTTCAACCGGAGGAACCGGGACCGGTTTGCCGTTAAGTGGTTTTCCCTCAAACAGCAACATGATTTGCTCATTTGTCAGCGTATCGTACTCAAGCAGAGCTTCCGTGATACGGTTCAACAAGTCCATGTTCTCCAAAATAATTCTCCGTGCAGCTTCATAACTTTCATCAATGATCCGACGGACTTCCTTATCGATTTCAAAGGCGATTTCACCGGAGTAATTCCGCTGTGCATTGTAATCGCGACCCAAGAATACGTTGCCGCCGCTCTTTTCATACTGAATCGGTCCTAAATGACTCATACCATAGACCATGACCATATCACGTGCAATGGATGTCGCGCGTTCGATATCATTAAATGCGCCGGTCGATATTTCTTTTAGCAGGATTTCCTCGGCAACACGGCCACCCAACAGCCCGGTGATCTTCGCAGATAAATCCGTCTTTGTCATCATCATGCGTTCTTCCCGAGGAGTCATAAGATTATAGCCTCCGGCGTTTCCACGTGGGATGATCGTCACTTTCTGAACCATGTCGGCATCTTCCAACATCAATCCGATGATGGCATGTCCGGTTTCATGGATTGCAACCAAACGGCGCTCTTTTTCTGTATATGTACGGGATTTCTTTGCCGGACCCATAATGACACGGTCTATAGCCTCATCCAAATGATGCATGCGAATCAATGTGTCATTTTCGCGTACAGCCAGGATAGCCGCTTCGTTCAATACATTTTCCAAATCGGCACCCGAGAATCCCGGTGTACGTTTAGCCAATGCATCCAAATCTGTATCATCAGCAAGCTTTTTGTTGCGGGCATGCACTTTCAAAATTGCGGTACGTCCTTTACGATCCGGCAAGCTGACCGTGATCTGACGGTCGAATCGACCCGGGCGTAACAACGCAGGGTCTAGAACGTCCGGACGGTTGGTAGCCGCAACAATGACGATACCGGAATTATCCGTAATACCATCCATCTCAACCAGTAATTGGTTCAGTGTCTGCTCACGTTCGTCATGTCCGCCACCCAGACCGGTACCGCGCTGACGTCCGACTGCATCGATTTCATCAATGAATATAATGCATGGTGCGGTTTGTTGCGCTTTCTTAAACATATCACGAACACGCGATGCGCCGACACCGACAAACATTTCTACAAAGTCGGAACCGGAAATCGAGTAGAACGGAACATCGGCTTCCCCGGCGACTGCTTTGGCCAGCAATGTTTTCCCGGTACCCGGAGCACCAACCAGCAAAACGCCTTTAGGAATACGGGCTCCCATACGGGCAAAGCGCTTCGGGTTTTTCAAGTATTCAATAAGTTCAGCCATTTCTTCTTTTTCTTCATCACAACCCGCAACATCATCAAAACGAACTTTGATATTACCTTCCAAACGGGCACGCGTCTTACCGAATTCAAAGGCTTTGTTATTGTTGCCTGAATTCATGCGTGTCAAAAGGAAAAATGCAAACGCCCCGAACAATAAGAAAGGGACAATGTTGACCAGGGTATCTACCCAAAGGTTGCTTTCATACGGATTGATGATTTTTATGGCAACCCCATTGGCGACCAAATCTTCAATCAGCTGATTGTTTTGAATTTCGGTATTGGCAATCGTTGCCTTAAATGTGACTTCCGAAGCGCCATCTTTATATTTTCCCCGAATGTCAATAACTACATTGGAAACACTGACTTCTGCTTCCGTTATTACATCTCTGCGAACAAGATCCATAAATTCGTTGTAATTGAGCTGTTTGATTTGATTGTTGGATGTAAACATCAACAAACTCATCATCGCAATCATAACGATAATATATGGAAGCATGTTTAACGCTCTGTTTCTGTTCATGCTTTCACACTCCTAACGTACTAATAAAATTCATCCTTTAAGACCCCTACATAGGGCAAGTTGCGATACTTTTCATCAAAATCCAATCCAAACCCGACAACAAACTCGTTAGGGATTTCAAAGCCGATATAATCGGCGGTGATTTCGATGACACGGCGGCTTGGTTTATCAAGTAAGCTGACAATCTTAACTTCGGTCGCTCCTTTATTCAAAAGCAAGCGGGTGACCTCTTTGATCGTCCGACCGGTATCGACGATATCTTCTACCAATAAAATGCGTGTTCCCTTAATAGAACGGTCCAAGTCTTTGATTATTCGGACATCTCCGATGGATTCTGTCCCTTCATAGGAAGATACATCCATGAAATCAAACTCGATATCTAAATCGATGTGTTTGATCAGCTCGGCCAAGAATGGGACCGAACCCTTTAATACCGCAACCAGCAGAGGAACTTCTCCGAGCGTGCGATAGTCTTGACTGATCTGCGCGCCGAGTTCTTTGCATTTCGCTACGATTTGATCTTCGCTGACCAGAATTTTCTTTAAATCTTGATGCATGATTGCATATCCTCCTGAAGATTGTTTCTATTTTAGCACAAACATATTTGGATTGTCAGAATAATGAACCACATCGCATCCCATCTGAGGAACCAGGATGACCTTGCCCTGCGAGTTGCATACAACCGGCCAACTTTTCCGTTGATCCGCAGGGATTTTCCGGTCTATAAACCAACGCGACACTTTCTTAGTGCCAAAACGCATTTTGATTGCATCCCCCGGATGCCAGTTGCGAATGGTAATCGGAAAGTCATCATCACTTACTGTAAGTGCACTGGTACGCGGACCTTGATCACTGATCGTAAACCAAGGGGTATGTACGCACTCTATTTTATCAAATGTTATCGTATATTCATAGGACAAATTTCCCTTAAGTGCTACGGTCGACTGATGAACTTGAAGATAATGTGCATTTTTCAACGGAATTATACCATTTGAAATCTCACGCAACTGACGGATGATTTCCTTCAGCCATTTTTTTGACATGATTTGCGGATATCCTTGTGAGGCAAGCCAACACTCAAGGACAGAAATATCACGCTGATGATCGATGATTGAATCTTTATGGATTATATTCCCCAGTTCTTCCGCATATTCCTTATCCATCGCCCGATCCATCAGTAACTGCTGATTTTTCCATTCCATTTCTTTATAAACGGCGATCTTAAATGCCAGTGATTTTGTGGAAAGCTGCTTACGTATTCGGTTACGCAAGTACTTATTTGAATAATTCGTCTCATCTTCTCCGAATTCAACTGCATTTTTCTGGCAGTAATCCACCAGATCTTGTTTATACAGGTCCAATAATGGCCGCACGATTTTTACACCGTAAATATCGACTTCTTTTGCGATTCCATATCGCTTGACTCTGTGACCGCGCTGATTTTGCCACAAGTATGTTTCGAGAACATCGTCTCGATGATGTGCCGTTAAAACCCCTTTACTTTTTGTTTCATTGACCACTTCTTTAAAAAACCCATATCTGTACCAACGGGCCTGATTCTGAAAGTTTCCGATCAGAGGCTCATCAAAATGCTTGATATATAATGGTATATTAAACTTCTTACAATAAGTGTCCACGATCATCAAATCTCGGTCGGCACTTTCTCGCTGGTGATAGTGAACTGTTGCGACAACGATATTAAGTTTTGCTTTTCTGCACATGTCTAAAAGAGCCATGGAATCGGCTCCTCCAGAAACAGCAACTACCCATTTGCCTGACAATCGTTCAATCATTTTATCACCATTGTCATTTTATCATGAAATCAATAAGTATGCTTGATTATGGAAAGATTGCTTCCTTAACTCGTTCGACAATTTCCCTAAACATTTCACTCTCGGGATTAATATGTCCTTTGACAGAGATGATCCGTGCCGTATTGATGAATTTGCAATCATTGATGAAAGCCACGGACTGCTTATTCAATCCTTCGATCCACCCCAATTGAATCAAGTGATTTTTCCCATGCTCAATCCTTGATGTATCATTAGCATATTGGTAAGTCATCGAATTAGATGTCATCGGCAACACGAATGCCTTGTGATTGACGATGGAAAGCACAAGACCAAAGTGTTGATATCCTGCTTCATTGATGTATACCTGACCGAAATCTATATAACAGACATCCCCGACATTGACTTGGATGTTGATCTGCATACAAGAACGCAGATGCTGTCTTTGAAGACGATTGATCCCACTTACACACTCACGCGACATATGCTTCGTCGGTAAAGAGCGAAGGTACTGCTGGTATTGATTCGTGTATTGCTGCAGTATTTCCTCACTTCGATAAAAATCATTGTTTTTGCTATAAGCATCACACACATTAACGATATTTTTCATGAATTTCCTCCATTACTGCTCTATATGTAAAAAATCAGGAAAATCCTAAGGCAAAAATACTCATTAATCCCGAAAATCCATTACACTATAGAAAAGAGGATCTGTTATGAAAAAATTTATATCGGTCATAGTAAATCGATCCAATGCGATCATCGTTATTTTATCCTTACTACTGTTTATGTCATTTATCATCATTGTCCTCCCTATGGAAGCTGCAAAAAGTGAAGCGTTAGGACTGGTTGAAAGCATCGATACATCATTTTTTTACACAGCTTCTGACTTATACCGAATCGCTGAAAACTACGGTGAGCAAGGCCGTACCTTCTACATTCGCCAGCGGTTTACCTTTGATCTCATCTGGCCGCTTGTCTATGCACAATTTATCCTGATTGCATCCGTTTATTTCTACAAAAAAACGAAGCTACTGAAAGCTTCGTGGTTACTATATGTATCCTTGGTTGCGGCGGGATTTGATTATTTGGAGAATATCATGACGTCCACCGTTATGCTTCGTTTCCCTCAGGTGACCCCTGTCATCGACGATTTTGCCGGAATCAGCACCTTGTTGAAATGGTCGACTTTATCATTATCCTTCTTAATTTTAATCTTCCTGATGATCGCAGCAGCCTACACTCAACTTAAAACATCTTTTTCAAAGTAAAAAGGACCTCGGTCCTTTTTCTATTTAACTAAGTGTAAGTTCTCCAACATGATACCGGTTCCTTCTGCCACACAACGCAGAGCATTTTCGGCAACATATACCGGAACATTCAGTTCATTCATCAGCAACTGATCGATCCCTTTGAGTAATGCGCCACCACCGGTAAGTACGATACCGCGGGTAACGATATCCGCAGAAAGTTCCGGAGGTGTTTGTTCCAATACCGTTTGGCAAGCACGAACGATATCCTGAAGACTTTCACGCATCGCCAATTCTGTTTCTTCAGAATTTAATGTGATGGTGTGCGGCAAGCCGGTGACTAAGTCACGACCGGAAACTTCCATGGTATCTGCACGTGAACCGCGCCATGCGGTTCCGATGCGCTTTTTGATTTCTTCACCTGTTCGATCACCTATCAATAATTTATAAGAATCTTTGACATATTTGATAATGTCCCGATCCATTTTATCGCCGGCTACTTTCAAAGATGTGCTGGTAACGATGTCGCCCAAGGACAAAATAGCCACATCGGTCGTACCACCGCCGATATCCAAAACCATTGAACCGCTCGGTTTTGAAATATCCAAACCTGCGCCAATGGCTGCAACCTTCGGCTCTTCTTCAATATAAACCCGTTTCGCACCGGCACGATATGCTGCATCCCGAATAGCATTACGCTCAACCGAGGTAATGTTAGACGGACAGCAAATCAGAATCGTCGGACGAGAAAACATACCTTTTAACCGAAGTTTCTTGATAAAGTATTGAAGCATGATCTCAGTCACTTCAAAGTCTGCGATAACACCATCTTTTAACGGACGGATAGCCAAAATCCTGCCCGGTGTACGCCCTAACATATCTTTCGCCTCTTGCCCTACAGCAAGACATTTTTTCGAATCAGCTTCTAAAGCAACGACCGAAGGTTCATCTAAAACGATCCCTTCGCCTTTGACATAAATCAACATATTTGCAGTACCCAAGTCTATTCCAACGTGTTTTGAAAACATAATAAAACCTCCCATTTAGTCAAGCACCGATATTATAACACAAAAAAACAAAGCCAAACCACATTTCACTTTAATTCCACAATAAGGCCAAAAGAAACTGTGCCATGCCATATGCCATGACCATCGCTACTGAAATATACAATATCTGAGCTTCCATTACCTTGCTTTTTTTAAAGAATCGGTTGAAATCAAGACTGCTCAATCCGGCCATTGCCAAGAAAAATGTAAACATATGCAATAATATACGAGGAATAGGTTCAGTCATTTGCGCCTCCTTTATATAATTCCAAATAATATCATTCCGACGGTATTGATTGCCAGATTCGCGAACAGATGAACAGCCCATGAAGCCAGAATTGATGACTCCTTTTCATTGATATAGTTGAATATATACCCGCCGACCACAAGAGCAACAAGCATCAGAACGATCAGATACCAATCAAACAAACCAATCAACATCGCTACATGATACAACGCAAACATCCAAGCGCTGAACATATATGCAAAACGGCGTGAAGTCATTTGTTTCAACTCAATAAAAGCAATCCCTCTGAAAAAATACTCTTCCAACAATGAGTTGGCCAACGAAATATAGAGTGCAACAAAAATGAAATTGCCTGCATTGACTCCCAACTGACTTTCCAATCCGCTGACAACAGAGGAAAAGTCAAAGTAAGGACCGAGGATGAAGTAAGCCGCTAAAATAAAGCCATATATCCCCATACCTAATAATATCAGTTTCGGTAATGTTTCTTTACGAAATCCGAAAAGTTTCGAGGTAAGCTCTTTTCTCAAAAAAACATACGGTAATCCGAGAAAAAATAAAATTTTTATTGCTGATTTGACTGCATATCCCGGTTGCCACCATCCATCAGTCAGTGCCATCACGATACATCCGATGGTGATAACTACCATAATCTTCATCTGTTTTTTCATAAAACCCCCTATATAGTATATCATAAGTCCAATAATAAGAATAAAGCAGCGCGATGCGCTGCTACTTTGCTGTATTGATTCGGTTCAACGCACGCTGCAAGGCAATTTGTGCCCTTACCAGATCTTGCTCTTCAGCAACTGTTTTGATTCGCTCTTCCGCACGCTGTTTTGCGCGTTGTGCTCTTTCGATATCGATTTCATCGCTCCGCTCGACCGCATCTGTCATGATCGTTGCAACATTATCTTTGAAGTACAATGTTCCGCCGGAGATCGCATAGCGATGGCGACCATCTTCTTCCTGCGTTGTCAGCATCGAAATCATCAGAATGGCGACCAAAGGCATGTGATTACGCAAAATACCTAACTGCCCCTCCGTTGACACCACATTGAGGATCGATGTTTTCAACTCGCGATATAATCCTCGCGGGGTAACGATACGAACGGTAAACATCTTACTTACCTAATCCTTTGGCTTTTTCAAATGCGCCCTCAATCGTGCTTACATACATAAAGGCCTGTTCCGGCAGTTCATCTGCTCGGCCATCCAAAATTTCTCGGAAACTGC
>DDYT01000039.1 GCA_002348095.1 Erysipelotrichaceae bacterium UBA2227
TAATGCAACATCGGTGATCGAGAAAGCGAAGAAAGTCATCGTCATCGATCATCATCGTCGCAGCAGTGATTTCACTTTCAATCCGGTATTGGTGTATATCGAATCTTCGGCATCTTCAGTGAGTGAACTGGTGGCTGAGCTGATTCCTTACCAAATATCCAATGTGGATATTTCGATGGAAGAATCAACGATAATGTTTACCGGTATGTTGATTGATACCGGAAGATTTAGAAATCGGACAGGTTCGCGGACATTTGAAGCGGCATCCGTATTAAAGAATATGGGTGCTGATACTGTTGAAGCGGACAACTTACTAAAAGATGAGTATGATGAATTTGAGTTGAAAACCAGCATGCTCAAGTGTTCGCAACAGCGTCCCAAAGGCATCGTTATTGCTCCGTACGATGAAAAGAAAATCGTATCACGAAGCATTATGTCTCAAGTAGCCGAGATGTTGCTTTCTGTAAAGAATGTTGAGGCATCCTTTGTTATAGCACGTATCGACGAACAACAAGTAGCTGTATCCGCCCGTTCTAAAGGGAAAATCAATGTCCAGATCATTATGGAAAAACTCAGCGGTGGCGGTCACTTTTCAGCGGCGGCACTTCAACGAGAGAATACAACCATTGAGCAGATGGTAGCGTTGATCGATCAAAGCATACAAGATTATTTCAAACAGGAGGAATAGTATATGAAAGTCATTTTATTGGCTGATGTGAAAAACGTCGGGAAGAAAGGCGAAGTCGTCGAAGTATCGGACGGCTATGCCCGAAATTATCTTTTCAGAAGCAAACTGGCCTTGGCCGCATCATCGAAGAGCATGGAGGTTCTTGAAGATCAAAAACAGCACGCTCGGGATGAAGAAGCTAAAAATAAGGAAAATGCTTTGAAACTTAAAGAACAATTGGCGAAAATAACCTTGATTTTTGAGGTAAAGACCGGTGAGAAGGGTAAAGTCTTCGGCTCGGTGTCGACCAAGCAGGTAGCGGAAGAATTAAGCAAAAAACATAACATTGTTATTGATAAACGCAAGATGAGAACAGAAGCACTGTCAGAACTTGGCGTAAGTAAAGTAATGATCGATTTGCATCGGGATGTTGAAGGATTTGTTACGGTACATTTAAAAGCTAAGAGCTGAGGTGAAGATCATGCGGCAATTGCCCCATAGTTTAGAAGCAGAACAAGCATTGCTCGGAGCGATGCTTATTTATCCAAATACAATACGAGCAGCCATCGAAATGGGATTGATTCCCGAAGATTTTTTCCTTGAAGCTCATAAGAAAGTCTTTGCAGCTATTACTGACATTCACGATATGGGTAAACCCGTCGATGGAACCAGTCTGATTACGCGTCTGAGCGAACGTGGGCAACTGCCTTCAATTGGTGGGGCTGACTATGTTTTGCAGTTGGCGGATCATTCCGTTTCTTCAGCGAATGTAAAGTATTATGTGGAGATCGTACAAGATCGTGCGTATATGCGTAATCTGATTCTGACAGCTCAAAAGATTGCCGAGGACGGATTTGTTCATTCAGGGGATTTGGATGATGTCATGGATCAGGCAGAAAAAAGTATCCTGAACGTTACCCGTAACCGTCGTGCATCGGATTTCAGAAATGCAAAAGAAGTTGTATCCACGGTTATGGACACGATTACGAAGATGAGTTTTCAAAAGAGCAATATAACCGGCCTAAAGACTTCGTTTCGAGCGCTGGATAATCTGACCAACGGTTTACAGCGGGGAGATTTGATCATTCTTGCTGCACGGCCTTCTATGGGGAAGACGGCATTTGCTTTGAATCTGGCTATGCAGGTATCCCGACACAATCAACAGCCGGTCGCACTGTTTTCCTTAGAAATGCCCGCGGAGCAATTGATTACCCGCATGCTCTCTGCTGCCTCCATGATTCCGATCGGTCAACTGCGGACGGGATATTTGTCCGGTACCGAATGGAACATGCTCAATGAGGCTGCAACAGAAATGAAATCAATGCAGCTGTTTGTAGATGATACCCCATCGATCCGTGTGTCAGAGGTGTTTTCAAAGTGCAGAAAACTTCGTGCCGAGCATGGATTGGGATTGGTGGTTATTGACTATATTCAGCTGATCATGGGAAGCGGCAAGAACAACGAAAACCGTCAGCAGGAAGTTTCCGAAATTTCCAGAGGATTAAAAGCACTGGCACGTGAAATGCAGGTACCTGTGATTGCGCTGTCTCAGTTGTCCCGTCTTGTTGAGCGTCGCGAAGACAAGCGGCCGATGCTATCGGATTTGCGCGAATCCGGTGCACTTGAACAAGATGCTGACATTGTTATGTTTTTGTATCGTGATGAGTATTATCAGAAAGAAAAGTCAGATGATAAACAAGTGAAAGCAGAAATCGATATAGCAAAACATCGGAACGGACCAACAGGCAAATTTGAGTTAGCATTTGACCTGAAAATAAATGCGTTTTATAATATTGCAAAAGAAGATTCCGTTCAGTAAGGAGTTGCCATGAAAAAGTTTATACCGATCGTTATCGCTGTTTTGGCCAGTTTAGTGATTACACTGATTACATCAGGAGCTAATATCGGCCAAAATCCGCAACAAATACAAGCACAAACCGAGTTGGATGGTGCGATTTTCAAACAGGAGATCGTTCGGGTAATCAGTCAACCGCAGATGGTGACAAAAATCTATGAGGGCGGTCGGTTGATCGGTGTTTTAAGTGATCCGGAAATCATAGAAAAGACCCTAGCTCAAACCTATCAAGAGCAGTATGCAGCTGATTTTCCGGATGCAACCATTGGGCTTGGTGAAGATGTTTATACAAGCATTGAATTCAGTTACTTTGAATACAGCAATGCAGATGATTTGATTGTGGAATATTTGCAGCTGAACGATTTATTCTCAATTGAAGCATTCAAAATTCAATTCTCTAACGGAGCTGTCATTTACGTCAAAGACCTCGGGGAGTTTGAGCAGGCAAAAGAGAAGTATCTTCTTAACTTTATCGGCAAATCTGCATATGAGGATATAAAAAATAAACGTGAAATTCCTCAGCTGACAAATTACGGTACCAGAGATATCGGGATCAATATATTAGAAACCACATCAATAACCAAGGGGTTGGCATCACGTTCAAAAATATTGAAGAATCAAAATGAAATCGTATATTTTCTGAGTTACGGATATGATACAGAGATCAAGACATATAAGGTCGTTCCTTTTGACACGGTCGAAGGTGTTGCATACAAAACAGGTTTATCTGCACAACAATTGATTACGATCAACAATCAGAAGCTAAAAACGGTTGATCAGTTATTGGAGCCGGGAATGGAACTGAATGTTTCATATTTCAATTCGCCCATCAGCGTCGTGGTCGTTCGTGAGCGTTTGGCTAAGGAAGTCGTATATCCGCCGAAAACAAAGTATGTCGCGGATCCTTCCATTCGAGAGGGATTATCAAAAATTGTCACTCGTGAAGTCGACGGGTCAAAAAATGTATTATATAAGGAAACATTTGTTAATGGGATTTTAATAAAAGGCGAAGTTATGTCTGAGTCAGTCATGAAACAGCCGATACAGGAAGTCATTGCTTATGGCACGAAAGTCATTCCGGGAATCGGAAGCGGAAAATTCCGCTGGCCGGTAAATAATCCGCATGTTTCATGTGGCTGGTATTGCTATGCAGGACACAGAGCGATCGATATACAGAACCGATATGACCGTTACGGTACGATTTACGCAGCTGACAGAGGTGTTGTGACACGGCGTGCATACAGTTCGATCGGCGGGTATTATGTGATCATCGATCACAATAACGGATATAAAACATATTACGGACATATGGCATCTCCGGGTTACTTCCCTGAAGGTGTTGCTGTTGAAAAAGGGGAAGCTATCGGGCGGATCGGTATGACCGGTCGGACCACCGGACCTCATACCCACTTCCAGGTTTGGCAAAACGGAACATTAATCAATCCTTGTCGCGTATTGGGATGTTAATCTTATGAAATATTATTCGCTTGCCAGCGGTTCTAAAGGAAATTGTTTTGTAGTGCAGACAAGTCAATCAATTGTTGTTATCGATTGCGGATCGACAAAAAAGCATTTGATTAACAGTTTTTCGAAGATTGATATAAACTATACACAAGTTGATGCCTTGTTAATAACACATGGACATACAGATCATGTCAGTCAAGTGAAAATGTTTGCAGATGTTCTGATATTTTCACCAATCCCCATCAATAACGGTCAGGGCTATCAACAGGTAGTCCCTTTTATGTCCTTTCATGTTAATGAGTTGACCATTACTCCGATTCCATTGTCTCATGACAGTGAAATCACGGTCGGCTACATCATTGAGGATGCATACGAGAAACTGATATATATCACAGATACGGGTTATATCAAGAATGCATTGATTCCCCTGTTGAAAGATGCCCAATATATCATTCTTGAAAGCAACCATGATCCGGAAATGCTGATGAACTCACGGCGTCCTCACGGGATCAAAACTCGGATACTTTCGGATAACGGACATCTGAGCAATGATTCGTGTGCAGATGTATTAGGAAAAATTGTGTCCGTTCACACGAAAGAAATTGTCCTTGCACATTTGAGTGAGGAAGCAAATTCGTATATCTTGGCCTATCAGGCATCGTTTGATAAGTTAAAATCGTTGGGCTATCTGCCATTGATCAAAATTGCAGGGCAGTTTGAAATAGTTACAGGAGGTTTATTACCATGAAACGTTTCCTATCACTAATGATTGTGGTTTTGTTAGGGTTTAATATTTTTCTTGCGCTTGAAGTCGGACAGCTCAATGAGAAGGTCAAAGATCTCTCCGGTTCTCAATCGACACACATTGTCGAAACCAAAGTCACGCAGTTTACGACCAATGTTACAGAAGTTGTGGATAAATCCCTCGAGAAGGTCGTTGGTATTCATTCGTATCGATTCAATAATCTGTATAGTACCGGAAGTGGAGCGGTGTATAAAGTTAACGGAAACGAAGTTCTGATTGTTACCAACAATCATGTTATAAGCAATGCGGATCGGGTGGATGTTTCCTTTGCCAACGGAGTCGAAGTCACAGGTCAAGTCATGGGATCCGATTTATTTACGGATTTGGCTCTGATCAAAGTGACTGTTGATTTTGAGGTCATACCTTTTAGAGCCGGGGACTCGGCCCTTTCAAAAGTTGGTGAATGGGTTTTGGCTATCGGAAGTCCGCTGGGTAATGAATTTGCCGGATCAGTAACCATGGGAATCCTTTCGGGGAAAGACCGGGTAGTGCCGGTTGACTTGGATAATGACGGAAGATCAGACTGGGATATGATTGTTTTGCAGACCGATGCAGCCATCAATCCGGGGAACAGCGGAGGACCGTTGATTAATCTGGCCGGGGAACTGATTGGGATCAACTCGATGAAAATTGCCATGGAGTCGGTTGAAGGAATGGGATTTGCAATCCCGATCAATGAAGTCGTGCCGATCATGGAACAGCTGGAAACGAACGGACGCGTTATTCGCCCTGTTTTAGGCGTATCCGCTGTGGGCATCAGTGACATGTCAATCTATCAGAAAAACTCCTTTGGTATTCAGTTAAATCAGACCAATGGTATCTATATTACTTCGGTCGTTGCCGGAAGTCCTGCCCAAGTAGCCGGTATTCAACAAGGGGATATTTTGATTCGTTTCGACGGAGCGGATATTACCAGTTTTAAACAATTCAGAAAATTGCTTTATGGAAAGAAAATTAATGATTTGGTCGATATCGTTTTAACCCGTCAATCCGAAACGATTACAGTTCGGGTGCGGTTGCAATGATTCGGATTGTAGCTGTCGGTAAAATCAAAGAGAAATCAAATAAAGAGCTGATCAATGAGTACGTCAAAAGACTTACCTCTTATGTCAAGATTGAGATTATCGAAGTTGATGAAGCATTATTATCAAAAAATGCTTCGGAAGCTGACATCGAGAGTTTGAAGGCTAAGGAAGCGGAGCGGATCTTGGCACAGGTAAGTTCAAACCAGTATGTGGTTTTACTGGATCTCAAAGGACGGAATTTAAGTTCCGTAGCATTCAGTGATCATCTGTTCAAACAGTACGTTTATGGTAAAAGCGATATTACATTTATCATCGGCGGTTCTCACGGAGTATCGCAGGCAGTGATCGACCGAGCGGACTTTATGCTCAAGTTATCGGAAATGACATTCCCTCATCAATTGGCTCGGCTGATTTTGATTGAACAAATATACCGGGCGTATAAAATCCATCACAATGAACCTTATCATAAGTAACCGAGGAAGCACAGCTTCCTTTTATTGACTCAATGCTTTTTCGGGGGTATGCTTGAATTGAGGTGAGATTATGATTGAGTTGCCTGAAGCCGTCGTATTATCAAATCAATGCAACTATTGGTTGAAGGGGAGAAAAGTTGATTTTGTTGTTGTCAACTCAAAACCGCACAAGTTTGCATGGTACATCGATGAGGGCAGACACTATCAGAAGCTGCTTGAGGGGAAATCATTTTCGTACAGCACCAATATTGCCGGATACTTGTGCCTGTATTTTGAAGATGTACAAGCCATTTTTCATGATGGTGTTAATCTGCGGTTTATTGAAACAGAAGCGGTTCATCACAATCATCAGTTATTGATACGATTTACCGATCACAGCCAATTGATTGCTACCGTAGCTATGTACGGAGGACTGTATGTTACCGAAAAAGGAGTTATACCTACACCTTATATGAACATGTCCATTGAAAACATGAATTGTCTGAACCCGGATTTTACATACTCATATTTCATATCAAAAGCATCAGACAATATGTCGATCAAGGCATTCTTAGCAACACAGCAGCGATTTCCCGGTATAGGCAACGGTGTTATCCAGGACGTATGTTTTTACGCCGGATTACATCCGAAAACAAAGATCAAAGATTGTTCGGAATCCGAACTGCGACATCTTTATGAGAAACTCGTGTCGACAGTAAGAGAAATGATTGCGTTGGGTGGTAGGGATAATGAAAAGGATTTGATGGATCATCCGGGCGAATATAAAGTTCTGATGTCCAACGCACAACTTAAAAACCCGTGCACGAAGTGCTCGGGTTCGATCTTAAAAGAGAATTATATGGGTGGAAGCATTTACTTCTGCCCGAGGTGTCAACCGATGAAAAAAGCCTGATCAGGCTTTTTTGACTTTCTTTATAATGAGAAGTATAATCTCAACAATCACTGCCGATGCCAATCCAATGCCTAGAATAAACATCATTTGAATAAGTCCGATCAGATCGCCCCATCCGGTCATCCCCTCATTGAACGCCCAAAACATCGAACCAAAACCCAGGACATATCCCAAAGAGAAAATGACGAACCCGATGGATAGATTGAAGAAAACAAAACAAGCCGCAATGATACCGACAAGAAACGAGAATATCGCAAAGGCCAAATAGTTCGTCAATACAAGCGGATTCCCTAAAATCAAAGCCACGCCAATATAAAAAAGAGCAAACGTTAATACGAAGAATACTGCCCCCACAGGTAATGCAAATTTTTTCTTGATTTGAAACATAACACTTCTCCTTTGCTATATTTTATTTTAAACAGTAACGAATTTCAATACAATTAGCATTTCTTGTGAAAAAACCAAGTTTTCAGTTAGAAAAGAACGGATTTGTCAGAGAACACATTTGAGTATTCGTGTCATGAAAAGCGTAGATTGAGTCAGGCATATCTACAGTTTGCATCTCCGTTGTGGTAAAATAATTGTGTTACAAAAAATACCACAAAGCTTGATAAAACCAAGTTTTAAAACATTTTGTGCAGATCGAATCATTTCTTAAGAAAGAAGGTTGAAGTATGAAGCGTCCATTTCGTTTCATTGTGGCGATATTTATGGCGAGAAGCGCTCGTTTTGTTCTGAAAAAAATGAAAAGAAATGCAACTCATTTTCCGGGGCAGGTAGCCCGTGCGGTTTGTTCAGACTTTCTGAAATATATCGAACAGCCAACGCACTTGATTGGGGTTACCGGTACTAACGGGAAGACTACGGTTTCCAATATGATACTTGATGTATTCAAAGCTCAAAAGATTGAAGTGGCCAATAATAAACTTGGAAGCAATATTACGGAAGGGATCATAACGGCATTGCTCGATGCAACAACATTCTTTGGCCGGCGAAAGTCGGAGTGGGGAGTTTTCGAAATCGATGAACGGGCTTCCTTACGCATTTTCCCATATATCCAACCGGACGTACTGGTAGTTACAAACCTGTTTCGCGATTCATACAAGCGGAATGCCCATATTGAATTTATCGTTGATATACTCAACGCAAATATTCCGAAGTCGACACACCTGGTCGTCAACGGGGATGATTTGATTGCATCCTTGCTCGCCCCGGGCAATGCGCGGACAACGTTTGGCATTTTACCGCAAGATAACGAGATGCAAGTCAGAGACAGTATTATCAACGATCTGGTTTACTGCCCCAAATGCGAACATCCGTTGACAGGAGATTTCGTAAGATATCATCACATCGGTCGTCATCATTGTGAAGCCTGCGGATTTTCGTCAATCCCGCTGGATGTGTTTGTAAAAAGCCTGGATGTTTCGAACCGTCGCATGGTCGTAGGGTTTAAGGATGAGATTTGTGAGTTTCGATTGGTTGGTTCAAACATCACGGATGCTTACAATATGGTCGCAATGATATCTGTTTTTGTTCACTTCGAACATTCGCTAAAGGAAATCTCAGATATCGTTAACACATTAAGCATTGTTGAATCTCGCTTCGATGAAATCAAGACAGGCAATAAACGTGTCATCGGTATCCTGGCTAAAGATCAAAATCCCGTAGCTAATTCCCGGGTGTTTGATTTTATCCGACGCGAAACAACTTGGGGGAATGTAGCCATACTGTTTGCCAATGAAGTCTTTGCTCATGTGACAACACCGGAAGAAGTTGAGAATATGGCATGGATCTATGATATCAATATGGAATATCTGAATCAAAAGCACATCGTTCAGCTGGTTGTCGGCGGATGGCGCCGATACGACTTTCTGGTAAGAATGCGAATGGCTGGCATACCTGAATCCAAGATTGTCTTGGTTAAGCGAGAAGAAGATGAAGTAGGTGTGGTTGATCCTACGGTGGATACGGTCATTCTTCTTTACAGTACTAAGAACATTCCGATGGCCAATCGGATGAAGAAGGAAATTGCGCAACGCCTTGAAAAGGAGGCTGCAAGATGATTATTGAATTCTTATACCCAACGGTGGCTTCCCTGTATGGCGAACATGGAAATCTGACATACTTACGACAGACATTTCCCGAAGCTACTTTTGTTTCAACGGATTTCACGGATACGCCACGGTTTTTATCAGGAGATGTTGACTTGGTTTATATCGGACCGATGTCTGAACGATCACAAAGAAAGATCATGAACGTCCTGCGTCCTTATGTGGCCAGGATCAAGGAACTAATTGAAAATGGCCAATATTTTCTTGTCACCGGCAATGCAGTTGATATGTTCGGAACAAGCATCGAATATGAAGATGTCGGCGTCGTTGAGGCACTGAATCTATTCCCGTTTACAAGTAAACTGACCATGTTGGGAAGATTCAATTGTATGGTAATGGGAACTTTCGAAGGAATGAAGCTGGTCGGACATAAAACTCAGTTCTCCATGTCTTATGGTGATTTTAAGGAAAATATGTTCTTTAAAGTAGAGAAGGGCATCGGGATGAATCCCAAGACTATGGAAGAGGGGATTCGGTATCATAACTTCTTTGCAACGCAGATGATTGGACCAATGTTGGTTCTCAATCCTCATTTTACCCAATGGCTATTCAATCGAGTGGCAAACAGAGAAGTGATACTTCCGTATAAGGATGCATTGCTGTTGGCTTATGATAGACGTGTGGAAGATTTTGCCGAGGTTAAAGAAGCGATATACGAGTAATCCAGAGGAAGTTCATTTAACATTCATTCTTTTATTCATGTCATTTTGATTGAGTGCAACGGATTTTGGACATAATTTCCGCTTAATATTGTCATTGGTTACAAAATAAAGTAAAATGAAGTAAGAAAATAATCGGGAGGTTTGATATGAAACAAATTACTGTATTAGTTGTAGATCCCGTTGGACTACATGCCCGTCCGGCAACCGTAGCCGTGAATGCTGCAAGCAAATTTAAATGTGAAGTGAAAGTTTCCTTTAAAGGCCGCTCTGTCAACATGAAATCGATTATGGGCGTTATGTCTTTGGGTATTCCGACGCAGTCAGAAATCACTATCACTTGTGAGGGGGATGACGAAGAATTCGCCATTAACACCATCGAAGAAGTGCTCCGCACCCAAAAAGTTATTGCTTAATACTTCACTTGCTGAAGATGAAATAGAAGATTTACAATCTTCTTTTTATTATAATCCAAAGGAGAAATATCATGACAACAGAACGATTTGACCATTGGTATAGTCATCCGGCCATCGATCCTCAAACCAAAGCACAAATGGAGAAGATGTCTGAAAAGGAACGTTATGACGCTTTTTACACACGTGTTGAGTTCGGTACTGCCGGTATGCGCGGACTGTTGGGTCCAGGCAGTAATCGTTTGAATATCTATACGATCCGTCGGGCAAATGTGGGATTTGCAAAGTATTTGGCAGAACTTGCAAAAAGCACTGACAAACGAGGAGTTGCGATTGCTTATGACAATCGGTTTATGTCAAAAGAATTTGCGATCGAATCCGCAAGGGTTTTGGCAATGTTCGATATTGAAAGCTATGTTTATAGCGGATTACGGCCGACACCTCAATTGTCCTTTACAGTACGCCAACTCAACTGTATCGGAGGCATCGTAATCACGGCTTCACATAACCCCAAAGAATACAACGGGTATAAAGTATATGATCCGACCGGCTGTCAGTTGATTCCGGAAGAGATTGAAAAAGTCATATCAGCAGTTGAAGAAATCGAAGATGAATTGTCGATTGAAGTAACTCTGACGGCCGATCAAGAAAAACTTATTCACTGGCTGGATGAAGATATGGATATCCGTTATGCGAAAAGAGTTCTGGAAATTCAATTGCGTCCGGAACTGAAGAAAGACATTAAGATCGTATTTTCGCCTCAGCACGGAACAGCTTATCCGATTACGGACATCGTTTTAAAAGAAGCAGGGTATGATGTGATTCTGGTTGAGGAGCAGTGTACACCGGATCCCTCGTTCCCAAATACCAAAACTCCGAATCCGGAAGAACCGGCTGCCTATGAAAAAGCAATCGAATATGCCAAGAAGCATGATGCTATTATTGCGATCAGTACGGATCCCGATGCTGATCGGGTGGGTGTTGTCGTTAAGCATCAAGGAGAGTATGTACTGATGACGGGAAATCAAACCGGATCGGTCCTTCTTGAATATGTCTTCTCATCGATGCGTGAGAAAAAGACCATGCCATCAAGACCGGTCATGTTCAATACGGTCGTAACCTCGGATTTAGGCGAAGCAGTTGCGATACATCATGGTGTTGAAGTAGAGAAGACATTGACAGGGTTTAAGTTTATCGGTGAAAAAATCGCCAAGTATGAACAAACCAATGAAAAGCAGTTCGTGTTTGGTTATGAGGAAAGCTATGGCTATCTGATTCAACCGTTTGTACGCGATAAGGATGCTGTTCAGGCGTGTCTGATTATTTCGGAAGCAGCACAATATTATCATTCTATGGGCAAAACGCTTTTAGATGTCTTGCAGGAACTTTACCGGCGCCATGGGACTTATCTTGAAACTCAGACGTCATTAACGTTAGCAGGTGCTCAAGGCAGTGCAAGGATTGCGGAAATCATGTCGAATTTACGGGAAGAACCATTGAAGGAAGTTGCAGGATATGAAGTCGTTGTGTGGGAAGATTATAAACAGCAGATTATCCTGTCCGGAGAGGATACTTTCCCTCTTGATTTCCCGGTGTCCGATGTATTGAAGATGAAGCTTTCCGATGGTTCGTGGATTGCGGTGCGGCCTTCCGGAACAGAGCCGAAATGTAAATTTTACTACTGTATAAAAGGTCATGATGAATCAGAAACGAAGGAGAAGTTTACTGCTTTCAGCCAGGTCATCAAATCGAGAATCGAATAACGCTCAAAGCACAAGTTTTACACTTGTGTTTTTTTTATTGTCAAAATAGAGTAAAATAAAGAAAAGGAGGGGAAGGGAACATGTTAAAAACATCGATCTTCGACAGTTTTTTCGCCGGTCATTGTTTGGATGCACACAATGTTTTTGGAGCGCATTTTGCTTATGAGGGGATAAGCGGTGTACGGTTTACGGTATATGCGCCGAATGCCCGTAATATTCAGGTAATCGGAACCTTTAATCATTGGGACGGCTCGGATGCATGTATGAAGAAAATTTCTCCTCAAGGTGTCTGGAGTTTGTTCATTGCCAATGTCAATGAGTGGGATTTGTATAAATATCGCATAGAAAATGCACATGGCCATTGGATTGAGAAATCTGATCCTTTTGCATTTTACACGGAAATGCGACCAAAGAGCTCTTCGCTTGTCGTTAATTTGCGTAACTTTGCGTGGACCGACAAGATGTGGATGAATAAACGAACGAAACACTTTAAAGAACCGATGAGCATATACGAGGTACATTTGGGTTCGTGGCGAAAAAAATACTCGGTCGAATGGCTCAACTATGAGGAACTTGCCCGGGATTTGATACCTTATGTCAAAGAACAGGGATTTACTCATATCGAATTGATGCCACTCAACGAGCACCCCTTTGACGGATCATGGGGATATCAGGCAACGGGATATTTTTCAGCGACCTCCCGTTACGGAACACCAAAGCAGCTGATGGAATTTATTAATCAATGTCATCATCATGATATTGGTGTGATTATTGACTTTGTTCCTGTACATTTTGTTAAGGATTATTTTGGACTGATCGAGTTCGATGGCACCCCCTTATACGAATATCCCAACCCTCAAGATGCTCACAGTCAATGGGGAACCATGGTATTTGATTTATGGAAAGAAGAAGTCCGAAGTTTCTTGATGTCAGCAGCATCTTTTTGGATGGATGTATATCATATTGACGGCATGCGCATTGATGCGGTTGCCAATATCATTTTCTGGCACGGAGATAAGCGAAGAGGTGTCAATGAAGGCGCATTAGCTTTTGTTCGCCGATTGAATTACTACTTATCGCAACGCTATCCAAGCGCGATCTTGATTGCTGAGGATTCCTCAGACTTTCCGAAAGTGACCCATCCGACCTTTGAAATGGGACTTGGATTTGATTACAAGTGGGATTTGGGTTGGATGAATGATACATTGAAATATTATGCTATGGATCCGATTTTCCGCAGTTATCATCATCACCAACTTACGTTCAGTATGGCGTACTTCTACTCGGAGCGGTTCATCATGCCATTGTCCCATGATGAAGTCGTTCATGGAAAAGGAACGATCATCAATAAAATGTGGGGAGATTATGATCAGAAGTTTGCTCAGGTAAAAAATCTTTATCTGTATATGTTCACTCATCCCGGGAAAAAGCTGAATTTTATGGGCAATGAGTTGGGTCATTTCAGGGAGTGGGATGAAAACCGAGAAATGGATTGGCATCTGCTTCAATATACACGACATCATTCACTCAATCGTTTCATCGTGGATCTCAATCGGATATATACACATCATTCCTGTTTGAGCCGATATGATTACGAGCATCGCGGGTTTAGATGGATTGATGCTGATAATACAAATCAAAGCGTGTACTCTTATTATCGGGAAGATGAGAAGAGCATCATCGTCACGGTCCTCAACATGACACCGGTCGCTTATGAGCAGTTCCACATCGGTGTACCAATGGCCGGGGAATATGTGGAGTTGATCAATTCGCAAAAAGCCATCTATGAAGGCAATGATATGTGCAACTATGTCCCTCTGGTGGCCATCGAAGAATTATGTCACAATCTTCCTTTTAAAATCATTCTTCGTCTTGCGCCATTTGGTGCGATGATGTTTGAGGTGATTAAAGTATAATTTGTGTTTTTTGTGAATATCTGTTAATATTCTACTTGGACTTTACAGGAGGTCGCATTGATGTTTAAAGACAAACACGATTTTAAACGCGATTTTACACAGCGCGTAGTCGAGAAATATGGTCGTTCCGTACAACAATCCCATCGTACTGAGCGCTTTATGGTATTAGGGGATATGGTTCGGGATTACGCTTCGATACACTGGAAACAATCAAAAGAGGAGGTAGCTAACATTGGCGCAAAGCAAATGTTCTACTTCTCTATGGAATTTTTAATCGGTCGTCTGTTAACCAATAATCTGATGAATTTGGGAATCTATCATGTTGTCAAAGAAGGTTTGGCGGATTTGGATATTGATTTAAATGAACTCGAAAACCTGGAATCGGATGCCGGACTGGGTAATGGCGGTTTAGGGCGACTTGCGGCTTGCTTTTTAGATTCCTTAGCATCTCTATCCCTTCCGGGACACGGGATTTGCTTACGGTATGAGTATGGTTTGTTCCGCCAGAAAATCATTGACGGGTATCAGGTGGAAGTTCCGGATCAGTGGATGAAGCTCGGTAATATTTGGGAAGTCCGTAAGCCGAAGCATGCGGTCGATGTCAAATTTTGGGGTCGCATCGAAATGCGCAAGGAAGCAAATGGTAAACTTATTTTTGACCATGTGGATGCCGAGCATATCCGAGCTGTACCGTATGACATGCCGGTGGTCGGACGCGGAACGGATACGACCAACACTTTGCGACTATGGGGAGCGGAAGCTTCCGATATTTTACCAAAAAACAAGGATTTCCGTCAGTACATTCAGGATGTGAATGAGATTTGTCAAAACGTGTATCCGGATGATTCGACGGAGCATGGCCGATATCTGCGTCTGAAACAGCAGTACTTCTTTGTTTCTGCGGGTCTTACCGCCATGATTAAAGCACATTTGCGTGTCTATCCGAATCTGGATAATTTTTCGGATAAGGCTGCGATCCAGCTCAATGATACTCACCCGGTTTTAGCTATCCCGGAATTGATGCGTATCCTGATGGATGAATACGATTATAATTGGGAGTCAGCGTGGAACATCGTTACACAAACGATGGCTTATACGAATCATACGGTTCTTGCGGAAGCTTTGGAAAAGTGGCCGGTCCATTTCGTACAGTACTTGCTCCCAAGAATCTATATGATCATTGAAGAAATCAACAGCCGCTTTATCCAGCAGTTACGCCAGGCGTATCCCAATGATCCGGGCAAGCAATATCGGATGTCCATTATTAAAGATGGTCAGATCCACATGGCTCATTTGGCTGTGGTGGGCTCACACAGTGTCAACGGGGTTGCTCGTCTGCACACAGAAATACTGATATCTGATGTTATGAGAGACTTCCATGAACTTTTCGATCACAAGTTCAATAACAAAACTAACGGAATCACGCATCGCCGCTGGCTTACTTACTCTAATCCGCAGCTGCATGAGTTTATTACCAAGACAATCGGGGATGAGTATGTGTACGATCCTTCGAAACTGATTGACTTATTACCTTATGCCACAAAAGCCCGTCAGCAAAAGCAGTTTATGGCTATCAAGCGTAAGCGCAAGGAAATTCTTGCTGAGAAGATATTGGAGTGGACCGGGATCGAGATTGATGTTAATTCGATATTCGATGTTCAGGCAAAACGTTTGCATGCGTACAAACGTCAATTACTCAATGTTTTACACATTATCTATTTATATCAGAAAATGAAGGAAAATCCGGACTTCACCATTCATCCGGTTACCTATATTTTCGCTGCAAAAGCTGCTCCGGCATACTATTTTGCTAAGAAAGTAATTAAACTTATTCACAGTGTCGCAGATATTGTCAATAACGATCCTGCAGTCAGCAAATTTATGAAAGTGGTCTTTATTCCCAATTACAACGTTTCGGTCGCTGAAGTACTGATGAATGCTGCAGATGTATCAGAACAGATTTCTACCGCAGGAAAAGAGGCCAGTGGTACAGGGAATATGAAGTTTATGATGAACGGTGCACTGACGCTTGGAACCCTTGATGGTGCCAATGTGGAAATCGATGAGTTAGTCGGTCGTGACTTTGATGTGATTTTCGGTCTGACGGTATCTGAGGTAGAAGCTTTGCGTCAGGGTGGTTACGATGTTTGGGAGGCCGTAAAAGATAATCCGCCGTTAAAGCGCGTCATCGAGTCGCTCATTGACGGAACCTGGCACACCAACCGGGATGAGTTTAAAGGAATATACGATGAACTGATGTATCGCAACGATGAATATTTCCTGATTGCTGATTTTGACAGCTACGTCAAAGCACATCAGGAAGTTCAGAAGCGATATGCTGATCAGAAGTACTGGGCACAGATGTGTCTGGTCAATATTGCCAAATCCGGATTCTTTTCATCCGATCGGACGATTGCGCAATATGCCAGCGAAATCTGGAATATCAAACCTATCAACTAGCGGAGGAATCTCCGCTTTTTTTATGCAAGAACTCGTGAAAAACACGGAAATTGTGATATGATATACACGTTATTGAAGAGGTATTCACATGAGAAAAGTTGAGCGTTTTGAGGCCCATTTGGATGATTACAACAGCATCACGGTTTATCTGTCCAAACGTTTCTATCAAGGGAAAAGCGAATCTTTCTTTTTGCGTGAACCTTCCGGGAAATTATCGAAGCTTGTAATTAAAAGCTTTGAAAATACGTCTAATGAATACAGTAAATATATGTTAGCCGGTTGCGAAAGTATCGAATTTGGGGTTTCCTATGAAGTTGTGGAGGAGCACAGTTTATCGACACCGCTTCAAATCGGCTTGATTGTCAAATCGCCAAGATTTGATCAGGAGTTTTATTACCCGGGGAATGACCTGGGTGCCACCGTTTGTGGTGACAAGACTGAGTTTGTGCTTTGGGCACCAACTGCAGTATCCGTAAAAATTCAGATCGACTTTGCAGAAGAACGCAGAACATTCGATATGGTCCGTCAAGAGAAGGGAATATATCGGATTTCCATCGAAGAAAACCTTCACTTAGCAAGCTACGTATATTTGGTGTTAGTAAATGGCAGATGGATCGAAAGCACAGATCCTTACGGACGTTCGTCCTCAAGCAACTCGGCGGTCAGTGTTGTTATCGATGATAATCAATGTGCCATTGATCAGAACAATGAAAAGCTTCCGATGTTTAATAATAAAACCGATGCCGTTGTAGTTGAATGCTCTGTTCGTGATTTTACTATGGATAAGGAAGCGAATAATCCTTATCCGGGTACTTTTAAAGGATTTATAACACGTGGGACATTAAGTGCAAATAAAACGAAAACCGGGTTTGATTATTTGTGTTCTCTTGGAATGACCCATATTCAGTTGATGCCTGTATATGATTTTGCGACGGTCGATGAGAATAATGTTGCGATGTTTTATAACTGGGGATATGACCCAGTTCAATACAATGTTCCGGAAGGAAGTTTTTCCAGTGATCCTGCAGATCCTCTCACAAGAGTAGTTGAACTAAAACAACTTATATCTGAATGTCATAAAGAAGGTATCCGTGTAATCATGGATGTAGTATACAATCATGTGTATGATATGGATGCTTCCAGTTTCGAAAAAATCGTCCCCTATTACTATTTCCGCCGCAGTACGTCCGGAGCGGTTTCTAACGGATCATTCTGTGATAATGATTTTGATTCCAATCGTTTGATGGCAAGAAAGTTTATCGTCGATTCTTGCAGGATGTGGGTAAGCAGTTACGGATTCGATGGATTTCGCTTCGATTTGATGGGAATCATCGATGTGGATACGATGAACATGGTCGAACGGGAATGTCGGATGATCAAACCGGATATCATGATTTACGGCGAAGGCTGGAATATGCCGACCATTTTGGATGACTCGCTCAAAGCCATGATGTTCAATCAGCACCAAATGCCGAACATCGGGCACTTCAATGACTTTTACAGAGATCATGTCAAAGGTAAAACCAGCGAAAATGAGATATCAGTGAAAGGTTACTGTACCGGAGATGTTCATTTCTCTGAAGCTATGAAAATGTCTTTGGTAGGTAATACGCTCAATGATGATTTCGTTTATCTGTTTGATTCACCGCAAAAGAGCATCAACTATGTGGAATGCCATGATAATCGGACCGTCTGGGATAAAATCAAGGAATGTTGTAAGGAAGACACACGTGAAGTTCGTATACGGAAACACAAACTGATAATCGGTGCATTGATGGTTTCTCAAGGGGTTCCGTTCTTTCAAATCGGGCAGGAGTTCTGTCGTACGAAAAACGGTGTACATAACAGTTACCGCAGCAGTGATTATATCAATCAGTTGGATTGGTTAAGAAAAGACCGTTACCATGAGGTCGTTCAGTATACCAAAGACATGATCAAACTGCGCAAGATGACCGGTGCATTCCGACTGAAAACAACGGCAGAGATCCGTAAGCATGTATATTTTGAAAACTTGAACAATCATGTGCTGGTCTATGGTCTTAAAGGGGTTAAGTCATATGGAAGTTATGATCATATCCAGGTATTTTTCAATCCGACCGCTCAAGTCGTTTACCATCGTTTGGAAGACTATGCGGATCTGATTGCCAATGAGGCAGGACTTATTGGTGGTTTGAAGGTACAAAGCCTGACGATCAATCCGCATACGATGGTCGTTATCGGCAGATAAAAAGTTAGGAGAGCAGTGCTCTCCTTTATTGTGTGATGAATATGTATTGGTTGGGAAGTATGTTGATGACGGTTGCATGAGGACGCCCGGTAAACGCATCAATAGGATCCTCAACATATTTTTCCAGATTGATCGGAAGCGGATGATGAGTTGAATTTACGAACATCCACACCGATTGATTTTGATTGCTTCGTTTGATGACCAACAGATCGCCGGTTTCAATCCAATGCCAGTGTGAATCATTGCGCAAGCATTCATACTGATTTCGAAGTTGGATCAATCGCTTAAAACGCTTAAGGAAAGATCGTTCTTCTTTGTTTGGTTCCCAAATCATGCACCGTCTGCAATCGGGATCAAACTCACCTTCCATAGCAATTTCACTGCCATAATAAACACAAACCGTTCCGAAACTGATCATAAGAAGAGCAAATGCGAGTTCGACTCTTCTCAAGTCATGACTCAGGATATTTCTAAGCCGGGCGGTATCGTGACTGTCGAGAAGATTGAACTGAACATCACGAACTTTTGTCGGATAATGGGAGAAAGCTTTATCCATACGGAAACGAAACTGCTGGGTGCTGATTTTCCCTGATGAAAAATCGATGATCGATCGGCCTAAGGGATAATTCATGACTGCATCAAATCGATCACCACGCAACCATTGCATCGAGTCATGCCATACTTCCCCAAGGATGTAGCAATCCTCTTTGATACTTTTAATTTCTCTTCGTAAATCATTCCAGAAAGATGGAACGATTTCATTGGCAACATCCAATCGCCATCCGTCGATGTCAGCTTTGATGATCCAGTGTTTGGCCACATCGATAAAGTAGCTTCGGGCATCATGATTGCTCAAATTCAGCTTGGGCATATTTTTTGCGAAAGAGAAAGTCTCGTATCTGAGCGGATCGAAGTCGATTACATGAAACCATTCTTTGTATAAAGATGCTGATTTGTTTCTCAGTACATCCAGCCAAGGCTCAAAGTCTGCGCCGGAGTGATTAAATACCGCATCCAACATTACTTTGATATTGAGTTGATGGGCTTTATTAACAAGATCAATGAGCTCTTCTT
This sequence comes from Erysipelotrichaceae bacterium UBA2227, assembly GCA_002348095.1. Taxonomy (GTDB): domain Bacteria; phylum Bacillota_I; class Bacilli_A; order Erysipelotrichales; family Erysipelotrichaceae; genus UBA2227. Next base: position 19,805 of record DDYT01000039.1, read on the forward strand.
CGCTGCCAAACGCCGGATCGATCGCAAAGTAATTTCTTGTGTCGTACTTGTGCGTCGTGACTGACTCGAATATCGGAGTAAGGTAAATACCGCTGATCCCCAGCTCTGCCAGGTAAGGAAGTTTTTCAATGATTCCGGCCAGATCGCCGCCATAGAACTCCTTGTTCGTTACACTGCCGCTATGCCAGGGCTTTGTTCCTTTGGGATCATTTCCCGGATCGCCGTTGCGAAAACGCTCAGGGAAAATCTGATACCAAATGGTATCTTTGACCCATTGCGGGGCATGAAACTGTTGATTCTGATGAAGATAAGGAAGGAAGAAGTTGTTCCATAAGCCCACTTCTTCATCGATTGGCGTAAAACCGTCTTCACCATACTGTAACGTCTCGTCTTCACTTTCAATGATAAAATGGTATTTTAAACGTTTGTTTTCCGGAGTGATGATTACATTCCATATATACGAGTGCTCGGTAATGAAGGCCAGGTCCATAGACTGTCTTTTACTCTTCCATCGCCATCCGGAAAGTGTTTTTTCACCCAAATGAGGATCACCAAAAACGATTGTTGCCCTTTTGATATCCTTTGCGCTGAGCAATCGGATTTCGACTTCCGTGGGGCTGATGATTGCTTGCCACTGATCATGGCTCTGATGGAAAATTGCAGATTTGTTCATTTGTATCACCTGTTCACATTTTGAGTCATCTATCGGATTTTGTCAATTCGTATAAAAAAAACCGAAAATGTAAACGCTCTCAATTTAGTTGAAATTTGTTTTCGTTATGTGCATAATAAAGGTGGGAGGATTTCACATGAAGAAGAAAAAATCATTGTTCGAAAGAATAAAGAATGTTTTTTCTGACGTTAAGCAAAATCCGGATCCGCTAAAGTCAGCAATCATGTCTTTTTTTATTATGGGATTAGGGCAACTCCGTAATAAACAGAAGTCGAAGGCGGCTGTTTTCTTTGGTGTATTCCTGATTTTTCTTTTTGCCGAATTGTTTACCGGTCACTATCAGTATGCCTTGGATGAAATGGCGAGGTTTCCGGCTGATCCCGGGTCAACCATTTACTTCTTCCGTGATTATGGCGGACTGATTTCAAAAGGCTTGTGGGGATTATTTACCTTAGGTAAAGTTCCCGGACAAACGATTTATCGCGGTCAGTTTGTAGAAACGTTTAATAGGGTCATTCCGTGGCTGACAGCCGATAACTCAGTAACATTGCTGGGAACCGGTTTGATTGCATTGATTTTATCCGGAATTTTCCTGTCTTTTTGGATTACTAATATTCGGGATGCTTATGTAAGCAGAAAGTCACATTTACGCGGAGAGCAAATTGAAACCGGATTGGTGTATGTCCGACGGTTATGGAGTGACATGTTCCCCTATATCGTACTGATTCCTGCACTTATCATGATTTTATTCTTCACATTGATACCATTTTTGTTCTCGTTCTTACTGGCATTTACCAATTATACTTACAGGATTCCTATCCCCAATCAGTTGATCCGCTGGGTCGGCTTTGATACGTTTAAACTGATTGTCGGTGATGCGGGTTGGTTCAAAATATTCTCGCAGGTATTGGGGTGGACGTTCTTATATGCGATCATGGCATCCGCTACCTGCTATATTTTAGGTATGATTCAAGCCATAATCATTGAATCACGTTATGTAAAAGTAAAGAAACTGTGGCGTACGATACTGATCGTTCCATGGGCTGTTCCGGCGATGATTTCATTGATGGTATTCAGAAACGTCTTTGAAACACAAGGATTGGCTAATCAGCTGCTTTATCTGACCGGTACGATGGATAATGTGTCCGCATTCCTTTATGGTATTGGTCTTCAAGGTGCGATCGACAGTCCGATTTACTGGTTCTCTGCGGTATATAACGGAAACCTGGCGAAAGCAGCGGTTATTTTGGTTAACTTATGGTTGGGAGCCCCGTACTTTATGATGTTGATAACCGGGGTATTGACGACATTACCCAAAGACTTATATGAGGCGGCATCGATCGATGGTGCGACAAAGTGGCAGAGTTTCAGTAATATCACTTTGCCATTGATATTAAAGGCAACGGTTCCGGCCATAGTAATGACTTTTACATTTAACTTCAATAACTTCGGGGCGATTTTCTTTCTGACCGGTGGCGGACCGCGCTGGGATGATGCGCTGGTACCTATGTCAATGAAGATTGCGGGAGGTATTCCCGGTCAAACCGACATCCTTATCTCCTGGATTTATAACTTGTCATTTGCGGGCAATGCGCAATTATATAACGTTGCTGCTGTGTACTCCATTTTGATTTTTGCTTTCGTAGGTTTCATTTCGGTATACAATCTGTCACGCTCGAAAGGCTTATGGGAGGAGGATTAATATGAAGGGCAAACCACTGGATTACGTTCTCGGATTTTTGGCCTACGCTTGGCTGTTGATCGCATGTGTCATCGTGTTAGTTCCGATTCTTTGGATGATATCGGCGGCTTTTACTTCAGGTCGACTTCTGTCTTCTGTACCGCTGATACCGGATCCTTCAAAATTTACCTTGGAACATTATCGTTTCATCTTTGAATATAAATCCAACGCAGCGCAAGCCCTCGCGGATTTCCCGGGTGCTTTTATCCGAACAGCTCAAATCGCAATCGTCAATACGGTGGGGGTGGCATTCTTATCCACACTGACCGGATATGCTTTTGCACGGCTTCGTTTTACAGGGAAAAAGCAAATGCTGCTGACCATGATGGTCTTACAAATGTTCCCGTCATTTATGGGTATGGTCGCTCTGTTCTTGTTGTTTAGAACCTTTGGTTTCTTGAACAAACCGAATTATCTGGCATTGATTTATATGACCGGTGCAATTCCATACAATACATTCTTGGTTCGCGGGTTTATGCGTAATATTCCGAAGTCTTTGGATGAGGCAGCGTCGATCGATGGTGCAAGTCCGCTTCAGATTTTGAGGATGATTCTATTCCCGCTGATCGTACCGATCATCGGCTTTATTTCCATCAGTGCATTTATGGCACCGTGGCTAGACTTCATTCTTCAGTTCAGATTCTTGCAACCCGAAAATATGACGGTGGCAGTATGGCTGTTTAGAACTACAGACCCATTCAACACTCTGTTCTATAATCCGCTGCGGTTTATGGCCGGGGCATTGCTGATTGCGATCCCAATTATGATCATTCAGTTCTTCATGCAGAGGTATATGGTCTACGGATTGACATCCGGAGCCGAAAAAGGTTAATGTTGAGGTGCAATGAGAATTGCACCTTTTTAAGGAGGAAGCATGGTGTCTTTACGGGAAATCTCAGACATTCTGATCAGTAATCAGGCGGTAATCAAACATAGGCGGATCCGTTGGTATAAAACCATGATTCTGTTTTTGTTTTCAGCATTCATCGTTTCTGTTCCGTTTTTTGTAGGAAAATTCTCTACGACCGGATCATCATTGCTTCTTAATTTTGAAGGATTTCACGAGGACTTTTATGAGTTGATTCAAACAAAGTCCTGTGAATTCAAACAGGGTTACTTTGGGTGTGATCAACAGAATCAAATAATACAGGGGAAGACGTATACGATATATTTGCTTCCTCAAGAAGAAATCAAAAAGACGGAGAATGTTGTTATATTTTACAGGGACTCATTTTTGATTTCGAAAACAAGCACAAATTATCAATACGGATTGTATACCTTTGGGGATGTCTCTTTTAGTGAGTTGCGCAAGAATTTTTCAGACTATCAGATCGATCCTCAAGAGTGGTCCGGGGTTTTTCTCAGAAACATGGCGTTGAGCAATCTCAGCTTTGAGTTAGTCATCATTTATTTCGGCATAGTGGTTCAGTATAGCGTTTATATTCTCGTGGTATCTTTATTTATGATGTTAGTAAACACGAAGCAAAAAGGTAATCTATGGAAGTATGGCGAAGTTCTCAATATGTTGGTAATAGCCATGTTTTCACCGGCCTTGCTGATGGCATTTCTGTCGTTATTTATGGCGGGTACAGCTTCGATCGTATTCCCGATTTTGTATGTTGTACGCATCGTTTTCCTGTATCAGGCGATGATGAAATCTTCTGTTGAGATATTGGATTGATAAACGATTCCATGTAAACGATTTCATGGTTTTAAGTCAAGCTTATAAATTTCATTCAAAGCTCAATAAAACCAGTTTTTAACACATAATCGTGTCAACGAAAACGTTTTTTATATTGAAAATCACAAAAATAGGGCCGTATTTCATCAAATTTCAGTTTTTCTTGACCACTCTTGACCACAAGTGCACAAAGGTGTAACCGTTTACATCGTATTTTCTTAGTGTTATAATCATCTTAGCTTCATACGAAGCAGAAATTTCAGGAGGGAAATTTTAAAAATGAGAAAATTTTTAACTTTCTTGGCTATAGCTGCAATGACTTTCACGGTTGCAGCCTGTGCACCAAGAACCACAGAACCTGATTGTGATCCGGAAAAAATGGATGGAACAACAGTCTGTTATGATTCTGCTACCGGAACCTTCGCAGTTGAAAAAGGCGCTAAAATCCGTTTTGGCGTTGATAATGAAACTTGGGGCAAAGCCATCGTTGCTTTGTGGGACAAGACTTATCCGGCATTAGCTGGAACAGTTGAATATGTCAACTCGGGTTCACAAGGCTCCACAGACAGCGTTGCTGTACAACAAGGCGAATGGCCGGATGTATTTATGGCTATCGATGGTGAAGTACCTCGTAACTCTTCACACTTACTGCCGATGCATGCTGAATTAGCGAAAATCGTTAAAGCAAACTCGGTGGAATCTTTCTTCAATGCCGGTAATGCAACCACAGGCGTCGTTCACTATGCACCGATGACCTATGACGGTATGGCATTTATCTGGAACAAAACCATGTTGGAAGCTTTAGGATTGAATACTGCCGATGCTAATGGCGATAATCTGCCGGATGCATTTGACACATGGGAAGAAATCTTCGCATTGTCAACATCATGGGCTGCTAATCGTCCGACCTACAAAGGCAAGAAAGTTAACGTCGTATTCCCGATGACCCTGACAAACCAATGGTCTGACTATCATCACTTGACATCAGCCGGATGGGAACTGTTTGGTTCAGGCGATCCGACAAAACCGGGTTATGATGATCCGAAATTTGCTGAAGGCTTAAAGTTTATCCTTGCTGCTAAAGAAGCAAAAATCTCTGTTGAAGAATCCGGTCAAGTATCACCGGCAGATGCAATGGGCTGGCGTTGGGATGCCGTTATCAACGACGAAATCGCTCCGTTTGGCTTGGTTGGTACCTGGATGGATGTAGCTGCTGCTCAAACCACAACAGGATCCGAGTTCAGAATTTCTCCGGTTCCGACGTACAACGGTATTAATCAACGTCCGTTTGTTAAGACCAAAGGATTCGTCATCAATGCTTATACAAAATATCGTTCGGCTGCTACCGAACTGATGAGACTTGTTTACTCAAAAGACGGTTTCCAAGCTATGGTTACCGGTACATCGTATGCTCCGTCGTTGGTTGACGGTTCCAACTTGGTTCCGACATTGACGGCTGGTGGTATCCAAGAACAGATGATGAGCGCATTCGTATACAATTATCCGGAACCGGCATTATTGTTACCGAATAACAAAGCTCGTAAATCGATGGATTCCGCTTACTATCCGTTTATTTCCAATACAGAACGGGCAATCTGGGATGGCACAAAAACAATCGCTGAAGCAGTTGCTGAATTGATTGAATTGTCCAACGCAGCAATCGAAGCAGACAATAAATAATCGAAGTTAAAAATTTAATGGATTTGCGAATGAGCATCGAAAGATGCTCATTCTTATAGGAGAGAACAAGATGAAGAAACAATGGTGGATGGAAACGGTCGGATATCAGATATATCCGCGTTCTTATAAAGATACCAATGGTGATGGTGTCGGGGATTTGCCGGGAATCATTGAAAAATTGGATTACATTGCCCGACTGGGTGTCAATCTGATTTGGATATGCCCTTTTTACAAATCTCCGATGGATGATAACGGTTATGATGTGAGCGATTTCTATAATGTTGATGAGCTCTTTGGGACGCTTGATGATGCCAAAGAACTGATCAGGCAGGCTCATACCCGCGGAATCCGTGTCATTTTGGATTTGGTGATGAATCAGACATCCGATGAACATCCATGGTTTGTGGAATCTCGTAAAGATAAAGTCAATGCCAAACGGGATTGGTACATTTGGCGTGACGGCAAAAGGGATAAAAATGGGAATCGGCTCCCGCCCAACAATTGGGCAAGTTTCTTTGAAGGGTCATGCTGGAACTATGATGATCTGACAGGGCAATACTATATGAAAATCTTCTCAAATAAAATGCCTGATTTGAACTGGGAGAATCCTGAATTAAGGAAAGCGATGGCTGATATGGCCAGATGGTGGCTTGACTTAGGAGTTGACGGATTTCGGGTCGATGCCATTGCTCACTTAGCCAAAGAGACATCATTTCGAGACAGTAAAATGAAAGTCGAACCGGGGCGGTTTGCTCCGGACTGGCGAAAGTTTTCGAATCGTGATCGGTTGTTTGATTATCTTGCGGAGTTTCATGATGAAGTTTTGACGCATTACGATTGTGTTACGGTTGGTGAAGTCGGAGGCGGAGCAAACGTAGAAGAAGCCCAGCGTTATGCCGGATTTGATACCAAAGGATTCAATATGGTATTCAACTTCGATCACTGTTGGAAAAACGGAGCATTTGGGGATGAAGGGCGCACTCTGGGTAAACTGACGACCGATGTCATCGATTTGAAGAAAACATTTGAACGTTGGATTTTGGGAAGTGAAGGAAAAGTGTGGATGCCTCAGTATTGGCTCAATCACGATCACCCGCGTGTCGTCTCGCAATATGGCGATACAGAAGAGTATCATCGCGAGTCTGCACAAATGCTGGGTGCAGTCTTGCTGACACTTCCGGGAACCCCTTTTATTTACAATGGGGAAGAAATCGGAATGACCAACGTGGATTATACTTCCGTGGATGACTTCAATGATGTCTGGGTAAGAAACTACGTTCCTTCAGCGCGCAAGCGGATAAGTGAGGAGCGTATACTGACTCATTTGCGCCGTGCATCCAGGGACAATGCCCGGACTCCGATGCAATGGGATGACAGTGTCAATGCCGGATTTACGACAGGGAAGCCACACTTGAAAGTTGTCGGAAACTATAAAAGGATTAATGTAAGGCAACAAGAATCCGATGAACATTCCGTGTTGACGATGTACAAACGGCTTATCCAATTGCGTTTGCATAGCGGTATGAAAGATGTGCTTATATACGGGAAGTTTGCTTTAGTACAGCAGGATCATCCGGATATATTTGCATACCGTCGCTTCGATGATAACAGTGAAATACTGGTTATAGCAAACTTCAGAGATTATAAGGTAAACTTTGCCTATGAAGTGGATACATACGAACTGATCATTTCCAATGTCGTGAATTTTGGAAGTGAGTTACTGCCCTATGAATTTAGGATTTTGAGGGCAAAAGGAGGCTGAATATGAAGAAGTTTCTTGTTGGTCTGTTGATTTTAGGGGTGTTATTGGGATGCACACCTAAAGAGCCAGAGTTCACGCGAAAAACCGTGGATGAGTTGCGCAGTGCTTTGGCACAGTTTGATTCGAAAGATATCCTTTCGGATGTAAGTGTAGCCTATCAAATTTTCCCGATTTCATTTGCAACAAGTGATACAGATCGGTTGGGAGATATACGCGGCATCATCAATAAGCTTGATTATCTAAATGACGGAGACCCCAATACGAATACGGATTTGGGTATTCAGGCGATATGGCTTACACCGATTTATCCTTCGCAAACATATCATAAATATGACATTTTGGATTACAAAGCGATCGATCCGAAGTTTGGTACGTTGGATGATTTTAAGGAACTTCTGGAAGAAGCACATAAACGCGGAATTAAAGTCATTTTGGATATGGTTTTTAATCATACGGCTTATGATCATCCTTGGTTTAAAGCAGCTCTTCGGGGGGAAGAGCCATACGTCAGTTATTATCGCATCGAAGAAAAGCTGGATGCTCAGCAATATCCGACGCGAAATGCCTGGAAAAATGCCGGCGGGAAATTCTACTATGCTTGGTTTTGGGAGAAGATGCCTGAACTGAATCTGGAGAATGAGTCGGTACGTGAAGAAATCCGTGATATCGCAAAATTCTGGATGGAATTGGGTGTTGACGGGTTCAGATTTGATGCTGCTAAGCATGCATACTATCCGGATGAGTATCCGGTGGGAACACCTGTATTAGAAAGAAATCTTCAGTTCTGGATGGAACTGCGACTCTTTATTAAGGAACATAATCCAAAGATGTTCTTGGTCTCGGAAATTTGGGATACCGCGCAAAATCAGGCACCATATGCCCATGCATATGATACGATGTTCAATTTTGATTTCGGTGAAATGGTCATCAGTGCACTAAACGTCGGTAATCATGGCAATCTGATTCAAAAACATATCGAAAACGTCAGACGCCTGACGGATCGCAACCCCAATTATGTCGATTCACCTTTTTTAACAAATCATGATCAAAACCGGGTGATGAGTCTGTTTTCGGGCAGTGTAGATAAAGCAAAGATTGCGGCCGGTTTACTCTTAACGATGCCAGGGCTTCCCTTTATTTATTATGGAGAAGAAATCGGAATGAAAGGCGTTAAGCCGGATGAACGGATTCGAGAACCGATGCGTTGGAATGATGATGTTACCAGCGAAGTCGCGTACTGGAATCAATGGATTTATAACTGGGATACACCAAATGTGATCCAACAACAGGCAGATGAGGATTCATTGTGGACACATTACCGGGATTTGATTCAGTTGCGCAACACATATGCGAAGACATTTGTCTGGGGCAACATGGAACAGGTCACGCTTAAAAACAGTTCGGTATTGGGGTATTACCGATATGATGATGAGAACCGCTTTTTAGTCGTCATGAACTTTTATAACGGACCAATGGTTGGTGAGTTGGATGCGGAAGTCTTTGCTAAGGCAATCCCGTTATTCACCTTGGGTACTGTTTCGAAGGAAGGTGCTAATATCAACTTATCATCGCGTGCGATGGTTGTGTATCAGATCGAGCCATGAAAAAAGTCTGCGGATATCAGCTGTCCGAAGGGATGAGCGAAAAGACCTTTTCAGATACTTGTGCCATGATTTTTGACTCATCGAAATCCGTGGTGGTTTTGAGTAAAAGTCACGGATACTTTGAGCTTGATGAAGAGGATTTGGGTTTGATCGAAGTGCTGATGTCACATTTGAATCAAACGCTGGGCATCGTTATGACAACTGTGATTTCCCATCGGTGGGACGAAGTTGCTTTGTGTGGATTGTCAGTTGCTGTCAGACACAGCAAAGGCGCCATGACCTATCTTGCGGATGCGTTGCTTTATGAGTTGATTGAAAGCGAGAGTAATTTATTTAATGCTCTGGATAAACAGTTGGAATCACTATCTAGAGAATTGATTCAGACAGCCGAGGCTTTCATCGCTTCCGGATGCAAAGCGACGATCGCCGCCCAACGGTTATATGTGCATAGAAACACGTTTGCCTATCGTTTAAATGCGTTTATTGAGAAAACGACATTGGATATTCGGGATTTCCATCATGCCCGGCTGTTTCAGTTGTGGTGGCTCATTAAATCAAGAAATAATTAAATGATTTGTGCGTAATGCACAAATCATTTTCACTTTATTGCGATATAATAGGAGCAGAGGTGAAACAATGGCAACACTAAAACTTACGGACATTCAAAAGATTTATGATAACAATGTCCAGGCAGTATTTGATTTCAATTTGGATATTGAAGATAAGGAATTTATCGTTTTGGTCGGTCCTTCCGGATGCGGGAAATCGACAACCTTGCGTATGATTGCCGGGCTGGAAGAAATTACCAGCGGAGAATTGTATATCGACGGTCGTTTGGTCAATAACGTTGCGCCGAAAGACCGTGATATTGCGATGGTATTCCAATCCTATGCACTCTATCCGCATATGAGCGTATTCGACAATATGGCTTTCGGTTTGAAACTGAGAAAAATGCCGAAAGATGAAATCGAGCAACGTGTCCGTGATGCCGCAAAAATCTTGGAGATCGAGCAATACTTGGAGCGCAAACCGAAGGCTCTTTCCGGTGGTCAGCGTCAGCGGGTTGCCTTGGGTCGTGCAATCGTGCGTAATGCCAAAGTATTCTTGATGGATGAACCATTGTCGAACCTAGATGCCAAGCTGCGTGTTCAAATGCGTTCGGAAATCATTAAACTTCATGAACGTTTGGATGCTACGACGATTTATGTTACTCATGACCAAACGGAAGCCATGACCATGGCATCTCGAATCGTAGTCATGAAAGACGGCTATATCCAACAAATCGGTACACCGCGTGATGTATATAATCATCCGGTCAATATGTTTGTTGCTAACTTTATCGGTGCACCGGCCATGAACTTTATTTACGGCGTGTATCGTGACGGCAGATTTGAAGTAGACGGTCGTTCCTTCTTTGTTCCTGAAATGTATCATGCGGAATTAAAGGGGTACAATGGCAAGGAAATCGTTCTCGGTATCCGTCCGGAAGATATTCATTATGAAGGCATCGTAGCAGAAACCTTCCCGGAAACCCCGTTTGACTTCTATGTTGAAGTATCAGAACTTTTGGGTCATGAATTTATCCTTCATGGCAAGTTCGGTAATCAGTCAATCCTTGCGAAAGTACCTTCACGTGTAAATGTCAAAGCCCATGATACGATCCCCTTGTCCATGGCTGTGACAAAACTGCATTTCTTTGATAAGGAAACGCAAAAAGCGATCATAAAATAATTATGGCGAAAGACACATTGAAGTCCCTGAGTCATCAGGTGATTTATCAGGTGTATCCACGCAATTACTCCAATGCCGGCACCTTCGCCGGCATTGTTGCGGATTTGGACAGGATCAAAGACTTAGGCGTGGATATCCTGTATTTATTACCAATCCATCCGATTGGTGAAGTTGCCCGTAAGGGGACATTGGGCAGCCCTTATTCTATCAAGGATTATCGCTCGATAAATCCGGAGCTGGGTACTATCGATGATTTTAAAAAACTTATTGAACAAGCACATAACCGCAAAATAAAGGTCATGATGGATTTGGTCATGAATCATACTTCGCGGGATCATGGCTGGATTCAAACACACCCAGAATACTATTATCTGAATAAAGACGGTAAAATGGGTAACAAAGTCGGTGACTGGTCAGATATCCAGGATTTGAATTATCAACATATACCTTTATGGGATGAGATGATCGACATGCTGAAAGAATGGGTCAGACTGGGAGTTGACGGATTCCGTTGTGATGTTGCGCCGTTTGTACCTGTTGATTTTTGGCTGAGAGCTCGCAAGGAAATCAGTGAAATAAATCCCGATCATATCTGGCTTGCGGAAAGCGTACACAAAGAGTTTCTAAGACACATGCGAGAAGAAGGGTTTTTATGTCACAGTGACGGGGAAATGTTTGCAGCCTTTGATATCTGTTATGACTATGATATTTTTCAGGAGCTAGAGGATTATTTCAAAGGAAAGAAACCTTTGTCCGTATATATTGACCGGCTTCAGTTGCAAGATGTAATCTATCCGATGAATTATCTGAAGGCCAGAGCTTATGAAAATCATGATGTTCAGCGACTGATGCATCAGACAAGTAATCATACGTTTAAAACGAAAAACTGGATTGCCGCAATCTTCGGATTGAAAGGAGTCGCATTCCTGTATGCAGGCATTGAAACCCTGACGGATCAGCTGCCCAATCTTTTTGAAAGAGATCCGATCGACTGGTCGAAGAGCGATGCACAGTTTATTGAGCAGCTTAAATCACTGATCAGAATTAAGAAAATGCCAATCATGTCTGAATATTCAAAATATCGGGTCATTGATGACGGATTGGATGTCTTGCATATCGAATATGAAAAAGAAGAGGAAAAATTAGTGTTTTTGTGCAATGTCGGTCAGGTCAGCGACGATATACGCATCGATTTTCCTTCAGGAGTTCACGTCAATCTGTTTGATGGAAAATCCATTCGAGTGGAAGAAGGATTCATACGTTGTTCGAAAAATCCAATCATACTTCATAGTAAGTAACAAAATCCTCATCGGCTGATGAGGATTTATTTATCTAACCCATTGACTGCAATCACCCATCAAAGTGCCCCAACGCATATCAACATCAAAGGCATCCCGTAAAGCCAATCCTGCTAAGGGAGTAAACGTCATTTCGCCGATCTTGATTACATTGTTGATCCGATACGTATCTACCCGCACATAAGTAAAAGGTGTACTCAGTTTTTTGGCTAACTGATATAGTTCGGGTAAGTCATCTTTGATATCCGGTACTTGCTCGATTGTATAGTTTCTGGTAAATGGGTATTTTTCAACTTGACAGTTAAAATCAAGCATGACTTTCGGATTTCCGGTTATCTCAACAAATGAGTAGGCAATAAAAGTGGGCTCGCCGTGAAAGCAATGAATGCGTATGTCCCTTAAGTTTTCAATGTAAGGTTCAATAACAAAGCGTTGTTTCGCACATCTATAGTATCGCTCCCGATAACGTTGAGAAAAGTCGATGTTCGACCAAACTTGAAACTGTTTAATCGCTTTTGGGATATCATCAAAGCTCCGTATGACTGCATTATGTCCGGATGCGTTGGAGATTTTTACGATATAGGGCAGAGGGTATTCATACCATCGAATATCACCCAAGGAATCTGCAATGTCCAACACATCCGTTAAGTGCTGTTGTAAATCGAGTGAAGCAAGATAATCTCGTAAAGTCACTTTATCCGCGCATTGCGCGACTAACGAATGGACCGGCAACAGTTTTAATGCCTGAATTTTCTCAGTGTATAAATTCGGATTTTTAAAATTCGGCCATCGGCGAAAGTAAAACAAGTACATCAATTGGGTGTACAGACGATCAGGCAATCCATGGAAAGCAAAGAAGAACAGTGATTTCAAATATTTCTGTTTCATATAATACAGGGCAGGTTTTACCTGCCTGTTTCCTATTTTATTTCAATCAGTTTGACTTCTCCGGGGACGAAATGCAGATTCATGCCTCGATACTCGTTAATCAACAGTTCATGAGGCCTGTTGTCTTCTGATGAGAATCGTTGAACGATCGTCCTCTCTGGTGAAAAGAACCTCTCAGGAAGATTGTCCAATCGCACGTAATGGTATTTCTCATTGTGCATGTCGGTATTGGTAATGGCCAGCAGCACTCTGTCTTGGTTTACATAAGCGAATCCGGCCGCCGTGTCCCACGGTGCACTGAATCCCAACGGATAAACATTGTTCATATCCATCATGGCATTCAGATACTCATGTCGGATTTTTGATGCCTTTTCAAGAACCGCAGGGATCTCCCATCGATGTCTGTGATTGTAATGAAACGCATAACGGTCAAACAACGCTAACTTTCCATAATACGGATCCTCCTTTTCCAACATAAACAACTCATTGGGACGGCAATCCAATCCGGTATTCATCGGCTGACGCTCATACACTTCCTGCCCGCTGTTTAAGAAGGGGATCGTATTGGGGACAAAAAGATTAAAGACAGAAATCATCTTGCCCAGAGTTTCTCCACCGTCACGAGCAGCCAAACGCGGTGTATCATGGGTCTCCCCGACCGCAAACAATGGTGATTCAAGATTCATGGCTCCGTAGACAAAGGAATTGAACAAGCCTTCCTGAACTCTCGGAAGGCGGATAAACCCGTCGCCGATGATCATGTTGTAGCCTTTTTCTTTGGAAACCTTGGCATTTTCAACATCCAGTTCCTCAGCAATGAAGCAGAAATTAGGGTCGACATCCCGAGCTTTCGTCAATATCATTTTAATCAGTTCATCAGGCAAAGCATGTCCCATATCGATGCGTGCACCGTCGATACCGAATTCCCTTTGGAAAAACGGAATGATGTCTGCCAAGGTGTCCCATAATTCCTGATTTTTAATGGTACCGGGGTTGAGACTGGACTTTGCGACATCGAAAAGGATGTAGGGATGAATCTCGCCATGTTCTTCCAGATACGGTTGAGAATTTTGGGGGTGATCGAGATACAGTCGGAAGAAAGTCACATCACTCCATGCCGGCTGAGGATCATTAATGCAGTCAGAAAAAGCTGGAGCAATCGTCAGATTGAACATTTCCTGCACCAAGTCCAACACCTCATACTTACCTTTTCCGTCTTTCCATTTTTTGACCAGTTTCTTCCATAATTCAGGATTGGTCTGTTTCGGATTCGGTTTGAATTTTTTGATATGTGCAATGACTTCCTCGGAAGCAAAGACTTGTTCAAAATATTCTTTCTTCGCTGGAAGTGCTGATTTTAACCCTGGGCAATACGGAGAGGCATAGTCCGCAAGATCTTCAAGATTGATCCAATAAAACCAGTCAGGATGATCGATGATCAAGTCTGAATTTACAGAGTTAGTTCTTGGAATGATGTCGATGATAACCTTCATATCCAAGCGATGACACGCTTCCACAAAAGCCCGAAACTCATCTTCAACCGTACAATCCGGCCCGGTCATCGGATCTTTTAATCCTTCATCCAATTTGAAGAAATTGGAGACACCGTATGGAGATCCCAATTCTCCTTTTTTGTCTTTTAATGAATACTTTGAAATGGGCAGCATATACAGAACATCCACACCCATTCTTTTCAATAAGGGCAGATAGGCTAAAGCTTTTACGAAGGTCCCGGTTTCTTTCAGATGGTAGAGATTAAACTCTTCCAACCGCCCGCTGCGATCGTGATCATAACTCGCGGAAGAACGGACCATCATCGAGTAAGCAAAACTCTGGCGGATCCAATCTCCATTTGAGAGTCCTTTGATTTTGTTTTTGGGCTGACCCAAATAATACGGTTTAGAGAAATCTGACTTTTTTTTGTTTTTATTCAAAAACTCATCTTTGATCAGTGTTTGAAAAAACTGATACGGATTAACGATCAGATTCCCATCTTTAACATCGATTTTATCAACCCGTACATCTGTACTGTCCCATAAATCGGGAATTACATAGTTGAATACAGTTTTATTCAGTTGCTCTTGCTTAGCAAGTCCGGTGACGATTTTATCAAGATAGCTCATGATATTCTCCCCTTTCACAACTCATTTTATCATGAATGTAAGCGCTTTGCATTAGATTAGGCCCCCTTGAATCATGTGGAAACGATTACATGGTAACGATATATGAACGTTTCTGTTTTCAGATTTTTATTTTATGATTTGTTATCTGAAGAAAGCGGATACTCCGTTGTTAATTGTGGCTGGACAATTCACTTTGAGTTGAAATATTGTATAATAAAGTGGAAAGACAGGAGTGATGACAATGCTTACCAAGACACAAATCGAAGATATCGCCAAAAGAGTGCGTATCAATATCGTTAAGATGGTAAACGAAGCAAAATCCGGGCATATCGGCGGATCATTGAGCGGCGTTGAAATCTTAACGACACTCTATTTCAATGAGATGAATATTACTCAGGACAATGTGAAAGATCTTCAAAGAGATAAATTTGTATTGTCGAAAGGACATGCATCACCGTTATTGTTTGCGGTGCATGCAGAAAAGGGATTTATCCCACAAGAAGAACTGATGACGTTTCGGAAAATCAATTCGCGTTTACAGGGACATCCGAACATGAACTATGTTGATTCAGTCGATATGTCGACCGGATCGTTGGGTCAGGGAATATCGGCTGCGGTGGGAATGGCGTTATCGTACAAAGCCAAAGGACTGCCCTATCGGGTATATTCTTTATTAGGCGATGGCGAAAGTCAGGAAGGTATCGTTTGGGAAGCTGCCATGGCTGCGGCTCATTATAAGTTGGATAACCTGTTAGCAATCATTGACTTAAACGGATTGCAAATCGATGGAGATATTACGAAAGTCATGAATCCGTTACCGATCGATGAAAAATTCAAGGCGTTCGGCTGGAATGTTTTAACGGTCAACGGACATGACATTGACGCTCTTCAAGAAGCATATGTCAAAGCACGTCAGTGCAAAGGGCAGCCGACCGTCATCGTTGCACTGACCGTCAAGGGCAAAGGAGTCAGCTTTATGGAAAATGATTATGGATGGCACGGGGTTGCGACCAATCCGGAGCAATTTGCGTTAGCCATGAAAGAACTGGGTGGTGAGTAATATGGCAAAAATGGCAACTCGGGAGGCCTATGGAAAAGCATTGGCCAAGCTGATTGTTGAAGATGATAAAGTTTTTGTGCTGGATGCGGATTTATCGAAATCGACAAAGACGGCAGATGCCAAATCTGCCAATGCGGCGCGACATTTTAACATGGGAATCGCAGAGGCAAATATGATGGGCGTAGCGGCTGGGATTGCTTCCGGCGGTAATACCGTATTTGCTTCAACGTTTGCGATGTTTGCGGCCGGCCGTGCATTTGAAATCGTGCGAAACTCCATTTGCTATCCGAAACTGAATGTTAAGATCTGCGCGACACATGCCGGTATCACATTAGGTGAGGATGGGGCATCTCATCAGGCCATTGAAGATCTGGCACTTATGCGCAGCGTTCCGAACATGACCGTGATTCAGCCGTGTGATGATGTGGAAACGATGCAGGCAATCAAGGCGATTGCCAAGTATAAAGGTCCGGTATATGTCCGTCTGGGCAGAAATGCTGTTGAAACTGCTAATGCGGAAGACTATGTGTTTGAGATCGGCAAAGGTGTCGTATTGCGTAAAGGCACCAAAGTCGCAGTGGTTGCGACTGGAATTTTAGTTCAGGAAGCACTGAAAGCGGCCGACATTCTTAAAGAAGAAGGCATATTGGTTACTGTCGTCAATATTCATACGATCAAACCCATCGACAAAGCGTTGTTGGTTGATCTTGCAAAAACACACGATGTCCTGCTTACTTGTGAAGAACACAATATTCTGGGTGGATTGGGTTCGGCTGTTGCGGAAGTAGTCAGTCAGAATCGTCCGATAAAGATATCGATGCTTGGCATCGAAGATACCTTTGGTGAAAGCGGTACGCCGGCTGCACTGATGGAAAAGTATGGGATCACCTATAAGCATGTGCTTGAGCGCATCCGAAAATTACTCGCATAATATTTCAAACGGGCACTGCCCGTTTTCTTTTGATTTTGTTTGTGTTTACCTTATCTATTTGATAATATAACTGTGTACTTTGAGGTGGTCGTGTGCGTAAAAGGATGATAGGTCTTTTGGCCGCATTTCTGATAGTTGTGGCTGGCGGATATGGTTACTCGGTTTATCTGAGTGGCGATTTTTGTCGTACAGACGGTGAAACGGTATGCTATGACTCAGAAAAGCAGGTGTTCAAGGTTGAAAATCGTTCTAAGATTACCATAGCATTACCATCGAAAGCGATGCAGGACTGGTTTATCGATCAGTTTTATCAATCACATCCCGGACACACTGTAAACTTTGACTTTAGAATCATTGAGAACTTATCGGCACAGCAGGCATTGGATTTGGGCGTGGATATCTTTTACACAGATACTCACCAAGCCGCATTGTTATATGATCGGCTGACACCTTTTGATTCGAGGATCGTTGGTCAGATAAGCACAGAAGGCATCGGGCATTTCACGAATGTTATTAACATGAAAGATATGGTTTTCTATCCGTTTTCTTATCAAGGTTTGCTGTTTGTCTATAATAAGACGATGCTTGAATCACTGAATTACGATATCAGCGAGTTAACCGAAACCAATTTGCCCAAACGTTTTTCGCGTTGGGAAGACATCATGGATTTGGCTGAACAATGGAAAGATCAATCGGTCATTTATAATAAGAAAGAAGTCCAAGTCGTGTTTCCGCTGACTCTTCAGGAAAGATGGCAGTTTTACCCGTTTCTGACAGCGGGCGGCTGGCATATGTTTATTGAAAATGATGCCACGGTTCCGGGATTTGAGAAAGACAGTTTTCTGTCTTCACTAGAGTTTATTGCCGAGTTGGGAACGGTGGACTGGGATCATGGCAAAGCGCCAGGCAGCGGCTGGCGATATGAGAAAATGGTCAATGATCAGATTTCTCCTTTTGGTATGGCAGGCCCTNNGAAGAACTTAAAAGTGTCGATTATGTATTCTCGGCCTTCCCTACTTATAAGGATCAGCAGTTAAGTCCTTTAGTTATAGTTACCGGTGTGATTGCTTTGAAGAGTGAGGCACCGTCACTGACACAGGAGATTCTGCGGATCCTTACCTTGCCACAAGCTACCCAAGTTGCTTTGGATTCCACCAAGAAAGTCTTAGTGATTCCCGAAGATCGGTTTGAATCGTTCTCCATGAGTGAAAACCGACGTCAGATGAGTAGGGCTTATATGTTCAGCGAGATTGAGCCGCTGGTTGCTTTGCCTCAAAACACCGCAAAACTTGGGTTTGATTTTTATTTTGAGGCTGATTTTATGGATATTATCGGTTCGGTTTTTAAACAAGAAATCAGTCCGATCGAAGCGCAACAACGATTCATCGAGTTATATGAATCATGGTTATCCGAAAATAACCGCTAGGAATCTCATGAGAAAAACAACAGCGTTAAGTAAGCAAGAAATAAAAATGGTCGTCATCAACGGGACTTATGCCATGGCGGCAGCTATGACTGCAGTTTTCGTGAATGTATATTTGTACAAGTTTACCGGTTCGCTTGTAACGATGACAGCTTATGCTATGGTAAGATTCGGGTTTTTCCCGATTGCTTTTACCATCGGAGCACATATCGGCCGCAGATTCCGTCTGTCCCTTACGATGACTGCGGGATTACTGCTGATTGTATGCGGGTTGCTTGTTTTATTGACGCTCAGAGAAAAAATCGGAGAAATCAGTTTTGCGATTTACGGGATCGGTGTGATTTTCGGCATGGGAGAAGGTTTTTTTTGGTTATCGACCGTCAGTTTGAATCAGTTGGTTTCAACCAAAGAGTCGCGTGGAAAATATTTGGGCTTCTTGGGGATGTTCAACGGTCTGACTAATATCATAGCTCCTCTAAGTGCTGCACAAATCGTCGCATGGTCACCCAGTGATACGGAAGGTTATATCCGAATCTTTCAGTTGGTCATCGTTCTGTATCTTATCATTGCGTATCTGGCTTCGACAATTAAAGTGGCAAGTCAGAAAGGCAAGTTTACGGTTCTTGATAAAGTATTTCAGAGAAGAGATAAACAGTGGGCGTATATATTCAACTCGCATCTTCTTTTTGGTATAAGAGACTCACTGGTATTGATGTTGGCTGGTTTGCTGATTTATCGGGCTACCGGTGGAAGCGGAAGTGTCTATGGACGGTTGCTTGCACTGTTTGCGTCCATCAGTATTGCCGCGTTCTTTTTTGCCTCAAAGATCATCACTCGCTCAAATCGCCTAAAAATGTATCAGTTTGGGGCGGTATTCACAGCGCTCAGTACAATCATCCTGGTTGTTATTCCGACCACGACCGGGGCTATCGCTTACGGCGTGTTGGCTTCCATAGTCGCTCCTTTCTATGTAAATCCGTTTCAAATCATCACAATGAACGCCATGTCGGATTACATGGATCAATCGAATATTTTGGGACATGTGATTTCAAAGGAAATCGGAATCACTTTTGGACGTTTGCTGGGCATGCTGACAATCATTACGTTTTCTGTCATATTTCCGGAAGATATATTTTTGCCAATGGCAGTGATATTCTGTTCAGTGTTCCCGATTGTTCTGGTCGTATACGCAACCATCTATCATCATCAAAGAGATAAAGAAAAGTACATTTCCACGAGTTGAAGGAGGGCATCATGTTTCAAAACGGTTGGACCCGGTTTCTTAAGGATGAATTTGAAAAACCTTATTTTAAGGAGTTGTCGGCTTTTCTGACGGATGAATACAGTACAAAGACGATTTATCCGAAGAAGGAAGAGGTTTTCTCTTGTTTCGGTTATACAGACTATGACGACTTGAAAGTCGTGATTCTTGGTCAAGATCCGTATCATCAGCCCAACCAAGCCCATGGCATGTGTTTTTCCGTAAAACCGAAAACACCATTCCCGCCCAGTTTGCAGAATATTTTCAAGGAGTACAGCAATGATCTTAATTTGCCTTATCCGGAGAGCGGATATTTGGTTCCATGGGCGAAAGAAGGTGTATTGCTGTTGAATACTGTATTGACTGTCGAAGAGGGGAAACCAAATTCTCATCAGAACAGAGGATGGGAAATATTTACAGATGAGGTGCTAAAACGATGCAACCAACATCCGTTGCCCATCGTTTTCATTCTTTGGGGCAAGAATGCACAGACTAAAGAATCGCTGATTGACGGGACCAGACATCAGATCATCAAAGCACCACATCCATCACCCTTATCGGCATATCACGGATTCTTCGGCTCCCGACCGTTTACAAAAGCAAATACTTTCCTAAAGGAGCAGCATCGTCCGCCGGTCAATTGGCGGTTGTAGGAGGCATATGTTTCATGACATCGAGTCCGCGATCGCGGCCATTTCAAAACGGACATCAACCAACACCTTCGCATTGAAGCTTTTTTCAAAACTCATGGAAGATTTGGGTAATCCGCAATATCAACTCAACTGTCTGCACATAGCCGGTACCAACGGCAAAGGCAGTACGTCCAACTATTTGCGCAGCGTGCTGCAGTCCGCCGGATATTCGACCGGATTGTTTACGTCGCCACACCTGATCAATCATAACGATCGGTTTCGAGTCAATAACCTGCCGATTGCCGATGAGGACTTGCTGATGTATATCAATCGCACCGTTCCTTATTGGCAACCGTATTCACTGACGATGTTTGAAATTGATACACTGATTGCGATTTGGTACTTCTTAGATAAGAAGGTTGATTGGGCGGTATTTGAAGTCGGATTGGGCGGACGATTGGATGCGACCAACGTAGTGTTTGGTAAAATATGTGTTATTACTAATATCGGATTTGATCATATGGAGTATTTGGGAGATACCTTAGGGAAAATTGCTTTTGAGAAAGCAGGGATCATAAAACCGGGTTCGATCGTGGTCAGCGGTGTCAGCGACTTGGAGCCTTTGTCAGTTATCTCTCAGGTCGCGAAAGATCGCGGATGCCCGATGATTCGAGTTTCAACGGATGTTGAATCTCATCTTAAAGGATGGATGCAGTCTTATGTATATAAAGGTCTTCCCATAGAGTTGAAATCTGTAGCAAGATATCAGGTCGCAAACAGTATACTTGCCATTGAGACACTGTTGGTCATGCGTGATAAAGGTTGGATCGAGTTATCCGATAGTCAGTTGATTGATGGGATTCACCAGGCACAATGGGCGGGTCGCTTTGAAATCATCAGTGAACATCCGTTGGTCATCATCGATGGTGCACACAATGAGCATGGGATCAATGCACTGACTAAATCTTTGTCCTCTCTTCCGCGTCCGTTAATCACTGTATTTTCGGCTCTGAAAGACAAAGAAACGGATAAGATGCTTAAGATGCTGATGGATGTATCTGATGAAGTCATTGTATGTGAGTTCGATTTTTATCGGGCGCAGAAAGCGGAAATCCTTGGAAAAGGATTTGATGTCAAGATCATTCCTGAGTTTTCATTGGCTTATCAGGAAGGATTATTGCGCAGTTCACAAGGGACATTGCTGATTACCGGTTCGCTCTACTTTATATCAATGGTTCGAGCGTGTATAATGAATAAGTAAAGGAAGGGATATCGATGGCACTTACTTATCAAGCCTTTGCTGTTGCAGCAATTCTGGTTATCGGATACTTTGTATTCAGAATGGATAAACTGCATGTGACCGGCGAAAAACTGGCCATCATTGCGATGTTTATTGCGCTGTCTGTGGCACTGCAGTTTTTCTCGCTTATGATTCCGCTGTTTGGATTTCCGTCTATGCGTATCGGATTTTCTCAGTTACCGCTGATGGTTATCGGCGTTTTATTTGGACCTTCATGGGCATTTATCAGTGGTATCGTTCAGGATTTCCTGGGTTTGATCGTGACTCCGACCGGATTTCCGTTTTTCGGATTTACACTAAACAAAGTTATCATTGCTCTTGTTCCGGCGTTGCTGTTTTCTAAAAAAATCAAGTGGACGCCAAAAGTGGCATATTTCGTATCTCAGGCTCTTTTGCTGAGTTTTCTTTTGGGAGCATTGGCTTATTTATGGATGACGCCTTCCATCGTTTCATCGGGAGAGGTAATCGAGATTACATTGGCGATCAAACTTATTTTTTCGGCGGGAAGTCTGTTGCTGATTGGGGCGATGATGTTCTTTTTACATTTGCTTACGAAGAAGTATAAGAAGTACGAGAATGATTTTTCGATCAGTGTTTGGGCGATGAGTGTGGTGTTGGTCGAAGTGGTGGTTCAGTTGATACTTACACCGCTGTGGCTGGCAATTATGTATAACATCCCGGTTTTGATAAGTTTTTTACTTCGTGTTGTCAAAGCAACGATCATGGTTCCTCTTACCATCGTATTGGGTTATGGGATTTTAATACTGATGAGTCGCTTGCGACTGTTTAGCAGAAAGGCGTAATGCCTTTTTCTTTAAGGGAGAAATAAATGTTACCATTCGATCATCATTCATCAAAATTTGCATCACATCGCAACTTAATTTTGGCGAAAAACGGTATGGTTGCCACAGGCAGTACCCTGGCTTCATCAGCGGGTCTTGAAATCCTTCGTAAAGGCGGAAATGCTGTCGATGCTGCTATTGCAACAGCTTCCGCACTGACAGTCGTAGAACCGACAGCTAACGGATTGGGCAGCGACTGTTTTGCAATCGTTTGGATAAACAATAAAATACACGGGCTCAATGCCAGTGGATATTCACCAAAGAATCTGACCCTTGAAAAGATACTTGAAAAATACGGGGATATAAAAGAAATGCCGCATTTTGATTGGACACCTATCATGGTTCCGGGAGCAATCCGGGGTTGGGAGGCACTAAGTCAGAGGTTCGGACGTCTTTCGTTAAGCGAGTGTCTTCAACCGGCAATTCGGCTTGCAACTGAGGGGTATCCGGTGGGATCGACGTTAGCAGCCGGATGGAGAGCGTCAGTCACAAGATATCTAGAAAAAGAAGAAAATCATCCGCGTTTCGATGGTTGGAAGCAGACGTTTTTGTTTGACGGCAAAGCGCCGGTGTTTGGAGATATCGTGCGACTGCCCGATCATGCAAAAACACTTTGGAAAATTGCTCAATATGGAGCGGATGTTTTCTATAAAGGTGAGATTGCAGATTGTATCGTAAAAGAAAGCAGCAAGTTCGGCGGGTTTTTCGATAAGTCAGATTTTGAAGAGTATTCGGTAGAATGGTTTGAGCCTATATCAACAGATTACCGGGGGTATACGGTTTTGGAACCTCCGGCCAACAGTCAGGGAGCGATCACACTGATGGCATTGAATATTTTAAAACAGTTTGAACTTACGAAGCATGTTCATGTTGATACGGTCCACAAGCAAATCGAATCGATCAAAATGGCGTTTGCGGACGGATTGGAGCACATCAGTGATCCGCGGCTGACTGATTTATCGTACTTAATTAGTGATGAATACGGCGTAGTCCGTGCGAAACAAGTTCGAAGATACGCTCAGGAATATACACCGCTTCGCCACCATCAGAGCGGGACCGTCTACCTGGCCACCGCGGACAATGAGGGCAATATGGTTTCTTTCATCCAAAGCAGTTACACCGGGTTTGGCAGTGGTATGGTAGTTTGCGGAACCGGGATTGCCCTTAATAATCGCGGTGCACAGTTTTCGTTGGATAAAAACCATATCAATGTCGTTGCTCCAAGAAAGAAGACGTTGCATACGATCATCCCCGGGTTCTTGATGAAAGACGGAAATGCCATCGGTCCTTTTGGAATCATGGGTGGGTTCATGCAGCCGCAGGCACACCTTCAGGTGCTTTCACACATGATTGATTTTCACTTGAATCCACAGGCAGCGTTGGATGTTGCACGTTGGCAGTGGATCGAAGGAAAGAAAATATGGGTCGAAGAGAGTTTTGATAAAAGATTGAAGAAGCAATTGATCCGTCGCGGACATGATGTGGAAGTTTCAAATCAAGTAGGCTCTTTTGGGCGCGGACAGGTCATCGTGAGACTTGAAAACGGAACTCTGGTAGGGGGATGCGAGTCACGGACGGACAGTAATATCGCTTGTTATTGAGTTGTAAGGGCACATTCGTGCCTTTTTTAGTTTTGTTGCCTTTAATCTCAGTCATTTAACAGTTATAATGAAAGTAAGAATACAAACACATCATCATAGGAGGAGATTCGCTATGCGACAAAACCAAATGTTAGGAATGATTTTGGCTGGCGGACGCGGGACGAGATTGGAAGAGTTAACGACGAAAGTAGCGAAACCGGCGGTATTTTTCGGTGGGAAATACCGCATCATCGACTTTCCGTTAAGTAACTGTGCTAATTCCGGCGTCAATGTAGTGGGGGTTTTGACACAATATGAATCGGTTCTGCTGAACTCATATGTAGCTCAAGATCAGCGGTGGGGATTGGATGCCAAAGATAGCGGAATTTATGTATTGCCACCGCGGGAGAAGTCGGATGGCTTTGGCATGTATCGGGGTACGGCCGATGCAATTACGCAAAACATCGACTTTATCGATCAGTACAATCCGGAATATGTGCTTATTTTGTCAGGAGATCATATTTATAAGATGGATTACTCACAAATGCTTGCAGAGCATAAGGCGAAAAAAGCCGATGTGACGATTGCAGTTTTGGAAGTATCGTTGAAGGAAGCTTCACGATTTGGGATCATGAATGTGGATGAGGAAGACCGGATTTATGAATTTGAAGAGAAGCCGAAGAAACCTAAAAGCAATTTGGCATCGATGGGTATTTATATTTTCTCTTGGAAACTGCTGCGTCGGGCACTGCTGGATGATTTGAAGGAAAAAGATTCGGCACATGACTTCGGAAAGAACATTATTCCGGGCATGCTGGAATCGGGTAAGCGTTTGTTTGCATGGCGGTTTAAAGGATATTGGAAAGATGTCGGTACGATCGACAGCCTTTGGGAATCTAATATGGATTTGTTGGACGAGGCCAATACCTTGGATATCATGGATCCTTCGTGGCGGATATATACAGAAGATATTGCTGCTCCTCCGCAGTTTATTCAGGAACATGCTTCAGTCAAACGCAGTATCATAAATCAGGGATGTGTGATTGACGGAACTATTGTTAACTCCGTATTATTTACCAATGTCATCGTTGAGGAGGGGGCTATCGTCAGAGATGCGGTAATCATGCCTAACGCTGTCATTCGCAAAGGGGCTGTTGTTCAGCGGTGCATCGTTGCAGAAGATATTGAAATCAAAGAAAACGTCATCGTCGGTGATGCTCATAGTGAGCTAATCGAACTTGTGGCGAAGAATCGCTAAGGGAGGGACCATCGATGAATCAAGTACTGGGAATCATTAACTTTGAGGATGCTACGGTCGATGTGACAGGATTAGTCAATTACCGTCCGATACCCTCACTGACCTTTATGGGTCGTTATCGTCTGATTGACTTTGTCATGTCCAACTTTACCAATTCCGGCATATCCAATGTTCAGGTGTATGTAAAGAACAAACCCCGATCAGTCTATGAACATCTGGGTACCGGCCGACATTACAACATTAATTCCAAGCAAGGCAAGTTGCGTATCATGCATGGGGAAGAGCCTGTTCAATCAGAAATCTACAATACCGATATTAATGCCTTTCATTCCAACATTCAGTTTATCGAGGAAGCAAAGGCTAAATATGTAATCATTGCCCCAAGTTATATGGTGTATACCATTGATTTTTCTACTGTGTTGGCTGCTCATAAAGTCAATAAAGCAGATATCACGATCGTTTATAAACCGACGGATATGGCTAAAGAGTCTTTTATCGGGTGCACGTCACTGACGTTGGATAAGGAAAAAAGAGTCATTGCTTCGGAAATCAATTTAGGCAAGAACAAAAACCGCAATATTTCGCTAGAGGCTTATGTGATGAGCAAGGAATTGTTCCTTGAACTCATTACTTTGGCACACAAGACAAGTTCGGTTTACTGGCTCAAAGATGTCATACGTGATAATTATGACCGTTTCATTGTTAAGGGCTTTATGGTTCGTGGTTTGGTTTATCCGATCAATAACCTTGCGGAATACCAACGGGCGAACTTGGAATTGACCAATTATGCGAATGCTAAGCAGTTGTTTGATCCGATGTGGCCAATCATGACCCGTACCTCGGACTCACCGCCGACGCATTATGGGGAAAATGCAGTCGTGGTCGGATCTTCGATTGCCAATGGCTGTAAGATCGAAGGTACAGTCATCAACAGTGTCATCGGCCGTGGTGTCATGATCAAGCCGGGAGCGGTGGTCATCAACTCTATTTTATTGCCTGGAGTTATCGTGGGTGCTGACAGCCATCTGGAATATGTCATCGTAGATAAGAGTTCAAAGGTTTTGGAAGTCAAAGAATTGAAAGGTGAGTATAAGCTGCCGATCTACGTTAAACGACGCGATCGGATATAAAGGAGGGTTTGTTATGACAAGAATATGCTTTGTTGCATCGGAAAGTTTGCCCTTTATTAAAAGCGGCGGATTGGCTGATGTCGTAGGATCACTTCCTCAAGAACTTTTAAAAAAGGGGCATGAGGTACGAGTATTCTTGCCGATGTATCAAAAGGTGGCTCTGAAGTATCGTGAACAAATGGAGCGTAAGACGGGATTTCAAATCCATGTCGGAACTATTCATACGTATGCAACGATTTTTGAGTATGTACATCAAGGGGTTACCTTTAATTTTGTGGAGCATGCCGGTTATTTTGAGCGTGAAGGGCTGTATGGGTATCCGGATGACGGAGAGCGATTCTCCTATTTCTCTCATGCAGTGCTGATGTCCTTCGGTTTTTTGAATTACTTTCCGGATGTCGTTCATTCACATGACTGGCATACCGGTATGATTCCTGTTCTTTGCAGTCAATACTACGGACATGATGAGCGTTATAAAAGAATAAGGCATGTTTACACGATTCACAATTTGGCATATCAAGGCAATTTTCCTGGCGATATGCTTCAGAGTTGCTTAGGATTACCGATGGCTTTGCTTCATGACGGGACGTTACATTTTAATGACGGAATCAGTTTTATGAAAGCCGGGATATTATACGCCAATAAAATCACTACCGTTTCACCAAGTTATGCTCAGGAAATCCTGACTCCGCAATATGGCGAAAAGATGGAAGATGTGTTGCGTTTCAGAAGGCCGGATTTGGTCGGTATCGTCAATGGAATTGATGTGGATGCGTGGGATCCGCAAACCGATGAGACCCTGGCAGAAAAGTACAGTGTAAAAAAGCTGACCGGAAAAGTCAAGAACAAACTTGCTGTTCAGAAGGAACTGGGTTTACGTGAAGCCAAGGATGTCTTCTTGGTTGCGATGGTTTCGCGTCTGACCTGGCAAAAGGGGGTTCATCTGATAATCGAACGAATGGCAGACATCATGGGATTGGATTTACAGCTGATGGTGTTGGGCTCGGGTGAACATCACATGGAATCACAGCTAAAGTACATGGAAGAGAAGTATCGTCAGCGCATGGTGTTTTATGGCGGATACAATGAAGAGTTAGCTCATCGCATATATGCCGGAGCTGATTTGTTATTGATGCCATCCTTATTTGAACCGTGCGGCATCAGTCAGCTGATTGCGATGCGATATGGGACGTTGCCGTTAGTGAGAGAGACCGGAGGTTTAAAGGATACCGTCACACCGGCCAATCTGGAAACGTTTGATGGTACCGGCTTCAGTTTTGCACAGTTTAACAGTGACGATTTGTATCATGTATTGCGAATCGCGACTTTTGCATATTATCAAAAACCGGCTGCCTTTAAGCATTTGATGATCAATGCGATGAATAGAGATGTCAGTTGGAAAAAGTCTGCGGATGAATACGCAAAAGTATACGAGGAATGTTTGAAATAGGGCGAAAACCGCCCTTTTTTAATGAAAAATGTAAGCGCTTAATTTGTGAATACTTGCACATTATATAGGTTTTTCATTGATACCCAATCGAGAAAATGCTATAATTCATGTGGTTAAAGGAGGATTAGAATATGGCAAAAATGACCGTACGAGATCTGGATGTAAAAGGAAAAAAAGTGATTGTCCGTGTCGATTTTAACGTTCCGATCAAGGAAGGTAAAATCAAAGACGACAATCGCATCGTGCAAGCTCTGCCCACCATTAATTATTTGGTCGAGCATGGCGCAAAAGTGATTTTGATGTCTCATTTAGGAAAAGTCGATCACAAAGACCCGGAGAAAAAAGCCGCGGATATGGCAAAAAACAACATGGCTCCGGTTGCTGCCCGTTTGGCAGAGTTGGTCAATACCAATGTTTCGTTTGTCGACCAGACACAAGGAGAATTGTTGGAAGTTGCTGTTGCTAAGTTAAAAGAAGGCGATATCGTTTTGATGCAGAATACCCGTTATGAAAAGGGTGAAAGCAAAAACGATGCTGAACTGGCAAAGTACTGGGCTTCGTTGGCTGACTTGTTTGTAACGGATGCGTTTGGCTCGGTGCACCGCGCGCATTCTTCGACTGTCGGAGTTGCTGAATATCTGCCATCGGCTCTCGGTTTCTTGGTGGAAAAGGAAGTTGAAATGTTAACAGCGGCGGTTTATAATCCGAAGCGTCCGTTTGTGGCTATTCTAGGCGGTGCGAAAGTATCTGATAAAATTGCCGTTATTGAAAATTTATTAAAAATTGCCGATAAAGTACTCATTGGTGGCGGTATGGCTTATACGTTTGTCAAAGCGCAGGGGAAAGAAATCGGTAAATCGCTGGTCGAAGAAGACCGTATTGATTTGGCAAAAGAGTTCTTGGCGGTTGCCGGTAATAAACTGGTTCTGCCGGTCGATCACTTGGTTGCGGATGCATTTGCTGAGACGGCAAATACGATGGTCGTTGATGATGATCATATTCCTGCCGATTATATGGGATTGGATATTGGTCCGAAAACCATTGAATTGTTTAAAAATGAATTGCAAGGTGCCCAAACTGTCATTTGGAACGGCCCGATGGGCGTGTTTGAAATGAAGCCGTTTGCTACCGGAACGTTGGAAGTATGCAAAGCTATTTCTGAACTGCCGGGTGCTATGACTGTAATAGGCGGCGGTGATTCGGCCGCAGCTGCTATCCAGCTGGGTTTCAAAGATAAGTTCAGTCATATTTCTACCGGTGGCGGTGCGTCACTCGAGTTTATGGAAGGTAAAGAATTGCCTGGTATCGCAATCATTCAGGAGAAATAATATGAGAAAACCAATTATTGTCGGCAATTGGAAAATGAATAAGACCATTGCCGAGGCAACGGCTTTCTTTGCGGGTGTTGAGGGAGAACTTCATGAGGATGCCGAATTTGGTGTCGGAGCACCGTTCACCGCGCTGAAAGATGCTGTTGGTGCGGCTAAAGGCTTGTTCGTTGCCGCACAGAATGTTCATTTTGAAGATTCCGGAGCCTACACAGGAGAAGTATCGCTTCCGATGTTATTGGAAATCGGGGTCAAGTGGGTCATTCTCGGTCACTCAGAGCGCCGTCAGTATTTTAATGAATCTGATGAGGCGATCAATAAGAAAGCAAAAAAGTGCTTTGCTTCAGGTGTTACACCGATCATCTGTTGCGGTGAAACTCTTGAGCAGTTTGAAGCAGGTTTAACGGAGTCGGTCGTACGCAGGCAGGTTGCAGCTTGTCTTGATGGTTTTTCAGTCGATGACGTGAAAAAACTGGTCATCGCTTATGAACCGATTTGGGCCATTGGTACAGGTAAGAATGCTACGAAAGAAATTGCACAGACGACATGTGCAATCGTCCGCGATGAAGTAGCGGTTCATTTTGGTAAAGAGGCGGCAGAAGCCTGCCGTGTTCAATACGGTGGTTCGGTCAAACCGGACAATATTGCAGAGTATATGGCAGAGCCGGATATCGACGGAGCGCTGATTGGCGGAGCGTCGTTGAAGGTTGATTCATTTTTGGCAATTGTCAACGCAGTGAAGAAATAACAAGGAGGAAACATTGTGCCAATTATTATTGATGTTTATGCTCGCGAGGTCATGGACTCTCGCGGAAATCCGACGATCGAAGTAGAAATTACGACTGATTCGGGTGCTTTCGGACGTGCCATCGTTCCAAGCGGTGCTTCGACCGGTGAACGTGAAGCATTAGAATTACGTGATGGCGATAAAGGCCGTTTCTTAGGGAAAGGCGTATTAAAAGCTGTTGAGAATGTAAATGAAATCATTGCGGATGCTTTGATTGGTTTGGATGTCAGAGATCAGAATCTGATCGATAAGACGATGATCGATTTGGATGGAACCAAAGATAAGTCCAAATTGGGTGCCAATGCGATTTTGGGATGCTCGATGGCTGCGGCTTATGCGGCTGCTGATTTCTATGGTATGCCGTTGTATAAGTATTTGGGCGGATTCAATGCGAAAGCACTTCCGGTTCCGATGATGAACGTTATCAACGGTGGCTCCCACGCAGATTCTTCGGTGGATTTCCAGGAATTCATGATCATGCCGATCGGTGCTAAAACACTTAAAGAAGCCGTACGTATGGGTGCTGAAACTTTCCATGCGTTAAAAGCTGTCTTAAAGAAAGCCGGACATATCACCGCAGTAGGTGATGAAGGCGGTTTTGCTCCGAACTTACCGAGCAATGAAGCTCCGTTGGAAGTCATCATGGAAGCAATCGTTAAAGCCGGTTATGTTCCTGGTGTTGATATTGCTTTAGCAATGGACGTTGCTGCTTCGGAATTCTATGACAAAGAAAAGAAAGTTTACGTTTGGAAGAAATCGGGCGGAGCCATCAAAACTACGGATGAAATGATCGATTTCTATGAATATCTCATTAACAAATATCCGATCGTATCGTTGGAAGACGGTCTGGGTGAACGTGACTGGGATGGCTGGAAGAAACTGACCGACCGCTTGGGTAAACGCGTTCAGATCGTTGGGGATGACTTGTTTGTCACCAATCCGGAAATCTTGAAGAGAGGAATCGATTTGGGTATTGCTAACTCGATTTTAATCAAGGTCAATCAGATCGGTACTTTGACTGAAACATTCGATGCTATGGAAATGGCTCGTAAAGCAGGTTATACTTCTGTGGTATCTCACCGTTCGGGTGAAACTGAGGATGTTACCATTGCGGATGTTGCGGTAGCATTCAATGCCGGTCAGATCAAAACAGGTTCACTGTCACGCACCGACCGTTTGGCTAAGTACAATCAGTTGATTCGCATTGAAGATGAATTGGGTGAAGTTGCCATCTATCCGGGCAAAGCCACTTTCACAAATATCAAGTAATTCGAGGGAGAACGAAAGTTCTCCTGTCTTTTTGTTTTAGTGATAGAATAGATTTTAGGAAATATGGGTGCGATATGAACAGTCGGTTGAAATATGTGTTCATTGCTTTGTTTGTTACATTCCTTTGGTCGACTTCGTGGGTGTTGATCAAGGTCGGACTTGCCAACATACCTGCGCTGCCATTTGCGGGTTTGAGGTATCTTTTGGCATCGATCATACTCATCATTTATATGTCGGTTTCAAAAAAGCTGATTCTTATTAAGTCATTGACCTCGAAGCAGTGGAAGACGTTGCTTATCTACGGATTCATCTTGATTACACTAACTCAAGGAGCACAGTTTCTGGCGTTGAGTCTTTTGCCGGCGGTGACACTTTCTTTGTTTTTGAATATGTCGCCAATCTTTGTTCTTATCTTGGGTTTCGTATTTCTTAAGGAAAGGATCAATCGGCTTCAGTTATTTGGTATGCTTATGTTCTTCTTCGGATTGATCATATATTTCTATCAGGTTGAGTTAGGTAATAACCTTGCGGGGTTAGCCTTAGCAATTTTCGGAGTCGGGATCAATGCGGTTGCGGCTGTGTTCGGACGTAGCATCAATGCGAAAAAAGATATCGATCCGATAATCATCACAGCAGTGATCACCGGATTTGGCGGTTTGATTTTACTTTGCGGTGGAGTAGCCTTTCAAGGGATTCCCCGGTTAGATATGCAGGGGTGGCTGATCGTTTTTTGGCTTGCAGCCATCAATACAGCGCTGGCCTTTACTTTGTGGAATGTGGCTTTAAGAGAGTTGAAAGCGGTTGAAGCCAATACCATAAACAATACGATGCTCATACAGATTGCGTTGTTAGCAGTGATTTTCTTAAATGAATCCTTATCTGTGCGTCAGTGGATTGCAATTGCTATCGTTGCTTTAGGCGTCTGGATGGTCCAGCTTCGAAAAAGTTAACAATTTAGATCATGATGGATCAATCGTTAGTGAGGTTGCTTCTTGTAATTTGCTTATTCATCTGTTATGATAGTATGGCATTAAGAAAGGAGGATTCCAATGCTTGATATTCTCTTGATGATTGTGGCCGGACTATTAATACTTCTATCACTTCTGCAAAGCGGAAAATCCGAAGGAATCAGCAGTGCCTTCACAGGTAGCGGCGGACTGAACTTATTTGCCAATGTTAAAGAGCGCGGACCGGAAAAGGTCATCTCAAATGTAACAATGGTTGTGGGTATATCCTTCTTTGTACTAGTAATTTTAGTAAGAATCTTTTAGGCCGCAGGGCCTTTTTTTTATAGACAGGGGGTGCAATGATGAACTTGCGCTTGAAAATCGTTGATCTGTTGGAATCTCGTGAAGTAGCCCCAATGACCGTTACTGAGTGGGCTGAGTATCTGGGGATGACTGAAGATCAGATGTATGTTGAATTAGAACAGACGTTAAACAAACTTGAAGAAGATGTCATTTTAGTGCGTTCAAAAAAGGATCGTTATTTACTGGCTGAGGATGCGGGAGTAAAAAAAGGTGTCCTTTCGATCAATCCCAAAGGATTCGGTTTCGTTTCTGTTGATGAAGGTGAGGATGTATACATTCCGATCGATGGCATTGAGACCGCGATGCATGGAGATGAAGTTGTTGTCCGTATCTTTCAGCGTCAAAACGGTACAACCGATGGGGAAATCATCCGGATAATAAAGCGAAATACTTCGCAGATCTTGGGGACGATCCGGTTTATCAAGAAGAAACTGACCTTCGTTGCGCAGGATGTGCGATTGGGTTTTGTAAAGTTTGTTTATCCGCCGAAAATGAAACTTGTGGAAGGTCATGTCGTGTTGGCAAAAATCTTGAAGCACGAACGTCCGTTGTTAGTGGAAGGTGTGGAGGTCTTGGGTCATATCAATGATCCGGGGGTCGATATATTGGCGGTACTGATGGAGTATGACATATATCCGAAGTTTCCTAAGGAGGCATTGGATATGGCGAACTCTGTAAGTAAGGATGTCGTTATGGAAGATGGCCGAAAAGATCTGACGCATCAGCTGACAATTACGATTGATGGGGAAGATGCTAAGGATCTCGATGATGCCATTTCAATTGAGAAGATCGGTGAAAAATATCGGTTAGGTGTGCATATTGCGGATGTCTCTTATTATGTTAAAGAAAACTCCCCGTTGGATCATGAAGCGTTTAATCGCGGTACATCGGTGTATGTAGTGGATCGCGTCGTACCGATGTTGCCCCATGTGCTTTCCAATGGGATATGTTCACTCAATCCCAATGAAAAACGTTATGCGCTTAGCTGCATCATGGACATTGAGTTGAATGGTGAGGTCAGTGATTATCAACTGACTCCTTCAGTTATTGAGTCCGATTATCGGATGACTTATACGAATGTAAATAAAATGATTCATGGCGATGAACAAGCAAAAAATCAATATCCTCAGCTCATTGAGATGGTCGAACATATGGCTGACTGTGCCAACAGAATCCGCAGACGCAGGGAAAGTTTAGGTGCGATCGATTTTGAGATGGAAGAAGCAAAAATCTTGGTCGATGAACAAGGTCACATTTCTCAGATACTTAAAAGAGAGCGTTTTGAAGCGGAGAAGCTGATTGAGGACTTTATGGTGTGTGCCAATGAAACAGTGGCGAAACATACCCGTTGGAGTCATGTGCCTTCGTTATATCGCATCCATGAAGTTCCCAGCAAGAAGAAGATGCAGGCCTACGCCAAGATCGTCGGACTGCTAGGATACAAAATGAAAGGTTCGATGGATGATGTCAAACCGATTGCTCTGCAGAAAATCCTTCGTCATTTTGAAGGTCATGATGAGTTTCCGGTCGTTTCACGGATGATGTTGAGAAGTATGATGAAAGCGAAGTATGATCCGGCTCCAATCGGACATTTCGGTCTAGGTCTTGAGGACTATACGCACTTTACTTCGCCGATCCGCCGTTATCCGGATTTGGTCGTGCATCGTATGTTGCGCAAGTACGTCTTTCAGACCCCCGAACTGGCAAATATGGCAACAGAGGAAGAGCGCTTAAAGGGGATTGCCGAGCAGTCGAGCATGAAAGAGCGCAATGCCGTGGATGCGGAACGCGAAATCGAAGATATGAAAAAGGCTGAATATATGGAAGATCACATCGGTATGATTGCGGATGGTGTGATCAGCGGCGTAACGAAATTCGGTTTCTTCGTTGAACTGTCGAACACGATCGAAGGGTTGGTTCATATTCAATCGCTTGAGGATGATTATTATGAGTTTGATGCTCAGTCGATGCGTCTGCGTGGAAAAAATACACGCAAAGAGTTTCGTTTGGGGCAGAAAGTGCGTATCAAGGTCAAAGCTGCAAACAAAGAACAAAGAACGGTGGATTTTATTTATCTGCCGGCGCGTAAAGAGCGCAAATAGTGTATACTAAAACGTGCAGGGAGGGATTTCTGTGAGTGTAAAAGTCGTATCCGTCAACCGTCGCGCGTATCACGAATATTTTGTGGAGGAGAAGTTTGAGGCCGGTATGGTCTTGGTCGGAACCGAGATCAAATCGATTCGTCGCGGTTCGGTGCAGTTTAAGGATGCCTATATTCATTTTGTCAATCATGAGGCATATATCCGGGATATGTATATTGCGCAGTATGAGTTTGGCAATCGCAACAATCATGAGGAGACCAGAGAGCGTAAGCTTCTGATGCATCGGCATGAAATTTTGAAGTTGGAAAAAAAGGTGAAGTTAAAGGGTTATACGGTTATTCCGTTGTCTTTGTATTTAAAAGACGGTCGGGCAAAACTTGAGATAGGACTTGCGGTAGGTAAGGACTTGCATGACAAGCGTGAGTCAGAGAAAGAGCGCGATGCCAAGCGGGAAATGGCTAAGGCACTTAAAGCAAGATAAGCAGAACAAATTCGTTCTGCTTTTTTATTGTTTTTTTGTGTACAATAGAAGTGTAATCAAGGGAGGAAGAATCATGGAATATATGGGTCTTGATTTACATGGAATCACTGAGTTGGTAGATGTGCGGGGCAGAAAAGTGTTTTCCCGATATCCACAGTCGGTCAATGAAGCGATCGGACATACAACCGCCT
This sequence comes from Erysipelotrichaceae bacterium UBA2227, assembly GCA_002348095.1. GTDB lineage: Bacteria > Bacillota_I > Bacilli_A > Erysipelotrichales > Erysipelotrichaceae > UBA2227. The sequence continues at coordinate 55,321 of DDYT01000039.1, forward strand.
ATCAGTTGAACTGTACGGAGATCCGTTTGGTTCCGCTAAGTGATTGCTTTATTACTTTAGAGTCTTTAGGACACCGTCATTCTTCAAAAGTCATGGTATATTATGGGGATTATGCCTATCCGGAGGAATATCTGTTTACCAAGGAAGTGACGATTGCGATCCGACCAATGACTTTCCATGAGTCCTCATTATTAAAAAGTTTGGAGCATCCGCTTGATTTCTCATCAAATGTCGTTCGGATTCTGATATCTTCTGAGAATGTATTTATCAAAGCGATATCCGGAAATTACCGGCTTCCTGACAGATTTGAAGTGCCTCTGCTGAAGATGATGGCCTACGGGACCAGTATCACGCAAGGTTACTATCCCACGGCCGTAGATTTGACTTACCCAAATATCGTCGCTCGTGAGATTGGGGCTGACTTAGTCAACTTTGGCTTGGCCGGTAATGCGAAATGTGAGAAGGAGGTAACGGACTTCCTTAAGACAAGCGGTAAGTATGATATCATTCTGCTTGAACTTTCAGTCAATATGCTGATGATGGGATTTAGTGCAGATGAATTTCGAGAACGTGCGGAGTACATGATTTCAGAGTTGATGAAGTATCAGCCGAAAGCTAAAATTCTGTGTATGGGAGTGTTGCCTTTTTATGGAGATCATGGATTGATCGGTCCTCGGGATGTGATGATCAGTGATCCTCAGACATATCGAAACATACTGAAAGAGGTCGTTGAGAGTAAGATGTCTATCAATCTGGTGTATCTGGATCCTATGAAAGCATGTTCGATCGGCGATATGAGTACAGACTTGATTCACCCCGGCAACTTCGGCATGATCAAAATCGCTCACTATATCACCGAACATTTGAAACAAAAATAACTCCCTGAACAATTTCAGGGAGTTTTACTTACCAGCGTCCGCCGCCGCCACCGCCGAAGCCGCCTCCGGAGAAGCCGCCACCGCCAAATCCACCACCGCCACGTCCGGCTTTTGCGGCCGGCATCGACGTCATGGCTGTCGACATGCGGTGCATCGATGAGTTGAGGTTGCGAACAAAGAAGAAATGATTATAAGGTCCGGTCCCGACATACCATCGTGGCGGTTCGATAGCAATGTTTTCAAACTTCTTTGACCAGGTATCCGTAACATTTAATACATAAGCATACGGTAAAATTTTGTAAAAGTAATCCGGATCATCATGTACGAGCATTTCCAGTTTGTTTTTCTCGGCCAGCTCGATGAAATTCTTCAGACCTAATACTTTTCCGTACAACTCAAGTCCCTTATCCGTCCTTTTGTCCATAACGGTAATGATGAACATGGAGACCAAATAGCAGGCCATTATCAAAACAAATAAGAACAGATTTGCGTTATATGAAACCTGAGCCACAAACTGAATAAAGATAAATAATGCGGTCAAAGCGACTCCTAATACTGTCAATCCAACAACAGATGCTCTTTTCATGGTTTGTTTTCTTCGCATCAATATGGTAAAGACGATTACCGGGGGAATAGCGAGAAAACTAGATATAAACCCTATGCCGATAGCTTCAGCTGCGTAGAAAATCTGATTGTAGATTACGGCACTTGTATGAATGGCCGGCACAGTTATAATCAGGATTCCGAGCAATATCTGAAGGATATCTGCGGTCATACTGAAAATCCGCCTTTCCTTATTTCCCAGGAAATAGCGGGTGATATTCATTTTTGCGAAATTGACGGATGTGTAGAAAGTTTTTTCGAGCTCTTCAGTCGTCACTGAATCTCGCTTGAAGAACAAATCATTGAACAGTGATTTCTCGGCTGCGATGGCTTTGGGATCAATATCCGCAATTTTATTCAACCGGATATTTTTTGGGTCTATCTCTTCGATGGTCAGATAACCTTTGGCGGCCCATTCAATAATCAGGGAGATGACATCTTTGGTATCTACTGCGCCATCAAAGATATATCCGACTTGGGCACTCGAGTAACCGGTGGGCGGATTGAACTCAACGGTTTTGACCAGAAGGTCATCTTTACCAAATCTCAAATACAGAAGCCCGGCAATGGTTGTAAATAGTATGCCATATAGGGTAGATAGAATCGTAAAATTGAATGGTTTTGGGAAGTTGAAAAATTTATCTGAAACAGGCATCCAAATGGTCAGTGCCTCCCGTGAACGCAAGCCGGTATCCAGAACCCCAAAGATCATATTACCTTCAACGGTGTATCGAACATTGTTGTTTACGGTTGAGCCGTAAGCTCCCGAGTAGAACTCCTTGGTAAATGAGGCTACATCTTTTGGAAAGAGTATTTTAAACTCTACTCGTTCCATGGGAAGTTCCCAACCATTGCCGATCAGATTGAAATAGAAAAGCTGTCTGCCGCTTAATCCCAGATCGCGTGTCTTGATTGTGTAGGAATAGGTAAACCGCTTCGCTCCGGTGAAGTATTTGCCTTCGGTTCCGATACGGATACGAACGCCTTCATAACTGCTTTCGATCAATGTTTCCTCGTTTACTACATTGATATCAGACACTGGAAAGCGATAAACGCGATCAACGACCGTTCCGTCTTCTAGTGTGAATTTCATGTTATATACTTGAGGAATCAGTGCGTAGATGCCTTGGGAGGGCGTATCAAAAAAGACATCGATGACATGAGTGATTTTATACAGTCCGTCCTCTTGAACGACCATCTCAACTGAATGATTCGTAAACCGGTCATATGCCTGAACGTTGATTACTGAATGAAATATCAGAAAAATTGAGACAAACAGAAACAAAGTAAATTTCTTCATCCGCTACCTCCTAGGTTAAAAAAAGGGACACATGTCCCTTTTGATTCAGAATTGTACTTTTACGTTTTGACGTTGGGTAGCATCTTCTACTTCAAACAACGGACGTTTAATGAACTTGAATAAGTTGGCTACAATATTGTTGGGGAATGATTCGACCATCGTATTGTATTGGCGGGTCGTTCCGTTATAGTACTTACGTGCATTAGCGATGTCTTCTTCCAATACCTTCAATTGACCTTGCAGATCTAAGAATTGAACATTAGCCTTTAAATCCGGATAAGCTTCTGCCAGTGCGAATAAACGGCTCAAAACGCCGGCGAATTCACCCTCGGCTTTCGCTTTGTCTTCCACATTAGTGGCATTGACAGCTTTGTTACGGGCAGAAATTACGCGTTCCAAGGTTTCGCTTTCGTGTTTCGCATAACCTTTGACCGTTTCGACCAAGTTTGGAATAAGGTCATAGCGCTTGACCAGATAGACGTCCATGGTGGAAAATGCTTCATCTACTTTGTTTCTCCATGCGATAAATCCATTATATGCCGACATCAGCCAAAGACCAATGACGACGACGATGGCTAGTAAGCCAAAAAACCATTCCATATGTGTACCTCCTGGTATTGATATGAGACCATTATACACCTTTGTGCACTAAATCTCAATTGATGACATAAGGCACATCCTTGTCATTTCTGTGCTTTCGGTGTATAATTGCTTTGCAAACGGGGGTGTCTTGGTTTCGACAGGATTTCGTTTGATTCAGGGTGCAGTGGTGTGGCTACCTAAAGGCTAAAAAATAACTGGAAACAGACTTTCTTTCGCTGCTTAATTAGCAACTAACAAGCTATCAGCGCGTCCGGTACGGCTTGCCCATTGGGCCATACCCTGACGACAGAAACGATGGGTAAGTGCAGATCAGTTCGCTCAGCGAGGCTGCACCGACAATCCAGTGAGCCAATCAATGCTTGTTTGTCTATTTCTTAAGCGTTGATCATAAGCAAATAGAATAAACTGTAGACCTCTGAATGTGGGACACTTCTTGGACAGGAGTTCAATTCTCCTCACCTCCACCAATTGCAAAAAAACCGCTGATTAGCGGTTTTGTTTTACACATTTATTTACGGTAGGCACGATATTGATCCAAAAGCTTTGGTCAGTATTGACTGATCCAAGATTTCCCTTTTCGGTGTACATCGTAAATGCCCCAATGCTTTTCGGCTTCCAATGGGTTTGTCCCGCCTTTCCAAGGCTCATCAAAGGCCTCGAAAATAAACATGGTGACTTGATTCTTTTTAGACCATTCAATCATCTGATCCAAATAGGCTTTGTGATATTCCTCATTGGTTTCCGTCAGATTCATATTTTCTGTCGCACTTGTGGTCCATCCAAACTCGGTGAAAATAACGGGTTTATCCGGAAAAGCTTCTTTCGTTTCATGATACTGACTGATTGTCAGTTCAACGGATTCCGTATAAGGGACGCGCTGCCATAAGGGATATACATGAATGGAAATGAAGTCGACGACTTTGGCTAATTCAGCACCCTGATTACGCCATTCGTAAGCGCCTTCACAAAACGTGATTGGTAAATCCGTTTTGGTCTTCAAGATTTTCGCATGTTCGACCAATGTATCAGGACTCATTTTGTTCGGGTGCCAATGGGCGGTGTTTTCATTTCCGATGGAAATCCCCAACACGATATCTTTATAGCGATTTGCCAGTTCTGCGACCTGATCGAGCTGAGCGATATTCCGGATTTTGTGTTGCATGAGCTCCTCGTCGCTATACACACCTCCCCACGGACAGTTGGGATTGGATATCTCGCCTTTGGGTTCTACTCCAAGCAAGACCTTAAGGGGTAATTGATGCTTTGTAATCACACGTAAAACAGATTTGGCATGCTCTGATATATCATACATGCGGATGTAGTTAAAATGTTTAGTAAGCAGTATCAGATCTTCGAGCACTTCCGCATCACTTGGATACGTTTGTGTGAGTGGGCTTTGCCCATGTCTATAACCTGAGTAACAAATAGCTGGTTTGTATTGAAACATACATGTTCCTTTCTTATCAATTTGAATTATTTCTATTATATCATAGCCTTGTCAGACTCGAGTGCCGATATGTTTCACAACTCAATTTAAAATCATTTCTTTTTGGATGTGCCGTACCATAAGTAAATCTATTTTTATGACTTAAGAAGTACATGTAAATCCAAGTAAACAATCGCAAGAAATGTGATTTATATCAAAGATTTGTCAAAGCAATCTGTATATAATTAGTTTGAAAATGAAACGTTTGAATTCATTGCGAAGGGAGAAAACGATGACAGATACATCAAAATTCAATCGATTAGCCAAAGAGTTGCTTCCGGCATTAATTCAATATGTTCCGGTAGTAGATCGTGTTCATGGTGATCATCATCCGGAATTTCACGAGGTTCGCCGTATATTCACGGATGTTTACGAAAAGACAATGATCGCTCAACCGGGGAATCCGGATTTGCAGAAAGAGTTTGCCCGTTTACAAGAAGTTACTCAAGGCTATTCCGTACCCACGGATGTATGTGAAACTTATGAAGCTGTTTATGATATGCTAAAGAAGTTGAATGAAGCATATAAATTTTAAAAAATCTTCGTAGATCTACCCGAAACTCCGCATGTTGAAGTTTTTGATTGAAAATATTAGTAAATAAAAACTCCAACGGATTTGTAATAATACTTGGATGAGATGCTAAAGTCATTGTTGTAATTATCATGTTTTATGATGAAAATGCGAAGTTTTATCGTACTTCTGGTATAGAGATTGGACGGGGAAAAATGTCGGATTCGTAGTTTTTGGTTTTTTTAAAAGAATTCTGTATCTTGGCCGATATGACATGTAAGGTATCAAGACAAATATCATGTTTAACGGCATTAGTGGGATCGACGGTTTTTCTCGCTATAAGCTCCAGGTTTTTATCTAGAAATTGCAGTTTTAAATATGTTTTAGCGATGTTGCATGCTATTATCTTAGCTTTTCGGTTATGATTTTATCATTAAGACTAAGATCATAAAAAAGAGGTTGCTATTGCAGCCTCTATTTTTCATTTATCAGCAGCTCGCGGAATTCCGCAAGTTTTTTCTTTCTATCTTCACTGACCACCGGGTACTTCGGGTCGATTTCCTCAAGCGTGCTTACGATAATCTCTGCAATTACGGCGCGGGCAAACCATTTCTTATCAGATGGAACTACATACCACGGACATTCGGGGGTTGAAGTTGCATTGATAGCATCTTCATAGGCTTCCATGTAATTATCCCAATAGCCTCGTTCAACGATATCTCCGTCTCCGAACTTCCAGTTCTTAGCAGGGTCGTCGATGCGCTGAAGAAACTGTTTCTTTTGTTCATCCTTCGATATATTCAAAAATATCTTGATCACACGAAATCCGTTCTCATGAAGGTGTTTTTCGTAATTCTTGATTTGCTTGTATCGGTCTTCGAATATATCGTTCTTTAATACCCGCTCTGGAAGACTCACTTTTTTATGCAAACTATGGACTTTGACAACCAACACATCTTCATAATAAGAGCGGTTGAAAATCGTGATCATACCGCGTTGCGGAGCTACTTTCATCGCTCTCCACAGATAATCATGAGCCAGTTCTTCAGTAGAGGGGACTTTGAAATTGTGAACGGAAACTCCGGCTGGGTTGATTCCGCTCATAACGTACTTTACAGCACCATCCTTCCCTGCAGCGTCCATAGCCTGAAAGATAATCAATACACCTTCCTTGCCCTCAGCGTACAATCGATCTTGAAGGCCTTGAAGTTCCATGATGTGGTCTTCACGTCGACTCTCTGCTTCCTGCCGGTCCTTAAAGCTTCCTTCCTGCTTAGTATCAAAGTTTTTTATCTTAAACTTCTTGCTTCCGTCAAAACGAAAATCCTTTATATTCATACGATACCTCTTTCCGTGAAATCACTTTTGTTACACACATTATAACATTGAATATGTATTGCTACCTCGGTTATCAATTTGTCATCAATCCTTTGTCATGAAAATTCATGAAAAGTCATGAATGTCTGTGACAATTTGCTTACATTTATTGAGAAATTTGACACAGAACAGTTTTTTATTATTTTTAAAGGAGTATAATAAAAGTAATCCAACAAGCTCGGAATTAGATCCATCGTCATACGCACTTCTATTATCGGAAGTGCCTTTTGTCAAATCTGCTCCGAAATGATTAGGAAGAATAAGTCACTGAGAAAGGGGTAACTTATGAAACGAATCCTGTTGAAATTTATTGTAGTAACTGCAATGCTCCTGATGGTATTACCTGTCGGAGCCGCCGGGAAAACCGGATCTGTGAATTTGAATGTTGTATTGAAAACAGATGTTACAGCCGAAGTCCTTAAGGTATTAAAAGGATACGGAACAGTTCTGTCTGTATTTGATGAACTGGATGCACTGACAATGAAAGTCAGAGAGGACCGAGTGGCCACGATTGCTGCACTGCCGTTTGTTGAAGCTGTCGGTGAAGATGCTGAGCGTAATGGGGCTCCGATCGACACTGTAGCACTGACCGATTTTAACACTGGATTAGGCACATGGAATCTTGATGTAATCAATGTAACAGATCCTGGATTTAACAATCGCCAGGTTGAATTTGATGGCATGGGTGTATATGTAGCAGTATTGGATACAGGCTTACATGATTCCTGGAGAAAATACTTCCCACAAGAAAGAATTGCTGTAGAGTATGCGGCTTCCTTTAGTGGTGGTGCAGGTTTGGCTGGAACCGTATCCTTCCAGCCCAACAAATGGGAACATGACCAAAACGGTCACGGTACCCACGTCACAAGTACGATTTTAGGTTACAGTTTAAGCGGAACACCTGTAAATGGTGTAGCACCAAATGTCAAAGTCATTCCGGTTAAAGTATTGAATCAAAACGGAAGCGGATGGTCATCGGTCATTGCGATGGGTATTACCTATATTGCCAACCTGAAATTAGGACCGTTGGCAGATTATCCGGTGGTCATCAACATGAGTTTAGGCGGATCGATTCTTGATCCTATCGAAAAACAAGCCATTGATTATGCTATTGAAGCGGGAGTTATCATTGTTGCTTCCGCAGGTAACCGTGGTAATGCAGGCATGGGATATCCGGGAGCTTATGAACCGGTTATCTCCGTTGCTGCCTCCGGATGGATAGGAGAATGGTATCCGGGGTATGTGCGCAACTGGTGGTATACACTCGATGTTACTGAACCGACACCAATGAATCAAATGTATATCACTGAATTCTCCAGCCGTGCTAAAGAAGGGCAGGATTTGGATGTTGCTGCTCCGGGATCTTGGATCGTTGGCCCTTATCAATTGAACAGTGGAAACCGTACGAGTTACTACTTCTTGGGAGGAACCTCCATGGCAGCACCGCATGTTACTGGTATTGTTGCTTTGATGGCACAAAAGAATCCGGGGTTAACTCCAATGGAAGTTGAATCTATTTTGGAAGGGGCAGCTATATATTTGGCGCCTGGATCAAGAAATGTATATCAATCAAACGGAACTACTAGAACGATTTCTTGGGGCGCGGATGCAACTGGGCACGGTTTAATTACAGCTGATGCTGCTTTAGCCGCAACACCTGCTCCGTAATACTATTGCAGACCAAATACCCTGTTTGTGCAGGGTATTTTTTATTGGGCAGATTCTGAGAACTCCGCATATTCTTAACACGCAATGCTATAATAATGATAGTGTATGGAGGAATGTTCTATGGAAAGACGAACGTTGTTTACAAACCGGTGTGAGGTGTCATATTTCATCAATGATGTACAATCTGAAGTTACATTGATCTTTATACATGGATACGGTGTCGACAGTGATATGTGGAAACCGCAAGTTGATTTTTTCTCTGAGAAATACAAACTTATCAGTATTGATGTTCGCGGACACGGGTTCTCAAGACCATGCAATGAGTTTACCGTTCTTCTTGCTGCGAATGATCTCGAACAGATCATCAGACATGAAAAAGTGGACAACTGTATCTTGATCGGCCTTTCGATGGGCGGATATATTATCCAAGAGTATGCCTATAACTATGGGAAAGCCAAAGGCTACATGATTACCGGATCGACACCGATCTTTCTGCCGGTATATTCCAAATTTGAGAAATGGGCACTGAAGCACTCAGCAGCCCTTATGAATATGTATCCATGGCAAACGCTGAAAATCGAAATGACCAAGGCGTGTGCGATTACTTCCGGAGCCAAAGAAGCTGTGATGGACATGTTCAATAAGTTCAATAAAAAGGAATTTGTCAGTTCATGGGGCGGGATTGCGACATGCTTACGGGAAGTGGATTTTCAGTTTGATGCGCCGCTATTGGTGGGGTGCGGCGATAATGATAAAACCGGAACCATAATGAAATGCATGAAGTATTGGTCAGACGCCTATCTCGGATGTACCACATTCACACTGCCGAATGCGTCTCATGTTGCTAACCTGGACAATCCGGACGCATTTAATGAACTGTTAACAAAGTTTATACGCGAATGCAAAAGCTCCTAAGGGAGCTTTTTAAATTGTATGCAATGCATTTTATTGGATGAACATACGATTTGACTATATAATGTTTCCAGAGGTGAACCTATGAACAAATATATTCAGCCCGCAATCATTGCGAATGCGGCCAGTTTGGGATTTCATTGGATTTATGATATGGATTATCTTGAAGATTTGTCGAAAAAGCAGTTGCTTGTGTTTCAGTTACCATCCCTAGAACAATACAATCAGGCAAAGCCTTCGTACTTTGCCTATCCATTTGCCAGACTCGGCGATGTAACGACACAGGGTATGTATTTGAAATGGCTTTACGAAGCTGCGAAAAATAACCCTGCATTTAATGTTGACGACTATCGGACTCTTATTTTTGAGCAAACCAAACCCGGCGGACCGTATGTAGGATACATTGAAACATACAACCATACCATGCTGATCAATACGATGATTCCACGGATGAGATGGAAAATCCCTACGCTTCCCGTCAACGACGATCATCTCGTCGGATTTGTCCCCTATCTGACAGCAAAGGAATTGGGATATGACAACGACTGGGCATGGGGTCTGGCTCAGCTGTTCACCGATAAAACAGAATATCGCCAATTCTACGAAATGTTCGACTTTATCTTTGAAAATATCGGCGGTATGCCAAAATTTGAGATGTTACAAAAAGCTATAGAGTTAGCTCCAGCTGAATTCAGTGAAAAACTGTCCATAGCATTGACTATGGATGATACACGAGCCTTTATTAAGCAGTATGCCGGAATTGCCTGTCATATTCCCCAATCGATTCCATTGATCTTCCATTTGCTTAAACGTTGTGGTACATACCAGGAAATGGTCGAAACCAATATCCGACTGGGTGGAGCCAGTGGGGAAAGAGCTATGTTGCTTGGTGCGATTTTCGCACAGATATCGGAAGTTCCCTCAGCATGGGTAGAACTTCTTAATAAATAACTATCAATTAAATTGTATAAAATCATTTTTGTTGTAATGAAAAAATAAATTCATTATACTGTACTTATTATTAGAAAAGGAAAGATCTGTATGAAAAAATCAATTATACTTATATTTACTGTTATATTGCTTGCTTTATCCGCTTGTGCACCGAAAGAAGAACTCCCACCACTGAAGGTTGGGATGGATCTTCGCTATCCGCCGTTTGAAACGATTGATTCGACCGGTGCACCGAGTGGAATCAGTGTGGATATTGCCAAAGAACTGGGAAAATTTTTGAATCGAGAAGTTGAAATTGTCGACTTGCCGTTTGGGTCGTTGATTACGTCGTTACAAACCGGAGAAATCGATATCATTATCGGATCGATGTCTATCACTCCTGCGCGTAAAGAAACCATTGACTTCAGTGATCCGTATGTTTACTTCCCATTGGTGACATTAGTTAATAAAACATTCGTTGAGGCAAACAACATTCAGTCGATCGACGATGTTCTTGCATACAGCGGTGTCAAATTTGCCGGACAAAAGGGAACCGTATTCCTTGATATCCCGACATCCAAAGCCGCAAATCCGGGCACACCGATTGAAACCGACAGTGCAGCACTGGCTGTTATCGAAGTGACCACCGGAGCTGCTCAAGCGACCGTATTAAGTCTGCTTGCGGCTGCCAGCAACTATAAAGCCAATCCCGCAACCACCGTACTGTTCTTGGATGCTCTTCAAGTCAACCCGATCGGAATGGGTGTAAAAAAAGGGAATACCGAACTTTTATTAAAAGCTAACCAATTCATTGCCTCAATGGAATCGGAAGGCGTCAATACCCGCTTAAGACAAAAGTACAATCCGATCCTTTTAACCGATTACTTGCTTGAAGAAGGATTCGACCTGTTTTTAACCAATGATTAAGAAAAGTATTCATTTCCTGTTGGCACTGGCGGTATATGGATTGCTTGTATTCTACATCGCCTATTCCTATCCGGGAAAAGAAAACTTTAATATGATGCGTTTATGGCCAGCCTCTCCGGAAATCTTCCAAAGCTGGCTTTTAACGCTTTATATCAGCCTTGCCTCACTCTTCTTCAGCATGTTCACCGGATTTGTACTTTACCTTGCCTCAAAATCAACCATTCCGTTCTTCCGATATGTCGGCCGGATCTTTGATGAGATCGTATTTGGATCTCCGCTGATCGTTTTCATCATCGCCATGTATTACTTCATCGCCATTCCTACGGGTATAAACAACCGTCTGAACGTAGGTATTCTGGCCTTCAGCATTTATATGGCACCCTATATGAAAAGTGTCTTAATGGGAGCCATGGAGTCCATTGATGCTCAGCAGTATCAGGCGATCCAAGTGCTTGGGTTTAGTAAACCTCAGGCATATCGCTACATTATCATCCCGCAAATCCTCAAAGTAATTTTTCCGCCATTGATCGGCAATCTCACCTTCATTATTAAAGGAAGCAGTTTGCTCAGTGTCATCGGAGTGCGGGAGCTTTATTTCCAAATCGACCGGATTCAGGCGAACCTGCTTCTATATGTTGAGGGATATTTACTTATGTTTATTACGTACCTTTTAATGACCATTCCGCTGGTTGCCTTGTCTAAACTGATTGAAAAGAGGGTAGCTGTATGAGAATCAAACTAGATAACATTCAGCATTCATATCATGATAAAACAATCTTGCAGAACCTATCACTTCAACTCGATCACGCGGAAGCTATCGCGATCATCGGTCCCAGTGGGGCAGGAAAGTCGACACTTTTGCGGTTAATGTCAAAGATTGAGACTCCGGATCGTGGAGAGATTTATATCAATGATATCGATGTCATTAAATCAGAAGCAAATGAATATTATAAAAAAGTCGGATTTGTATTTCAGTCGCACAATCTGTTCCCGCATTTGACCGCACTGCAAAACATAACCTTGGTATTGGAAAAGGTTCATAACAAAACCTCTGAAGAAGCAAGGCGGTTGGCTATCGATCTGTTGACACAGTTTGAACTTGTCGAGCATATGAACAAGCGTCCGAGCCAGTTATCCGGAGGGCAGGCACAACGGGTATCAATCATCCGCAGTCTCGCCATATCTCCGGAAGTCATGTTTCTTGATGAACCGACCTCAGCACTTGATCCGATACTGACTCGGGAAGTGTTACGTACGATTTTGAAACTTCGAGAAAAAAACATGCGATTTGTCATCGTGACCCATGAACTGGGATTTGCCAAGAAAGCAGCTGATTACATTTTGTTTATGGAAGACGGGAAAATCATTGAACATGGCCCAGTATCAATTCTGGATAAGCCTCAAACAGAATCTCTGAAAAAATTCGTCGAGTATGTTATGGAGTAGACCGAAAACGCGGTCTTTTTTTGTCTTTATAATTAAGAATGAACGACAACATATCACTATGAAAATCAAAACAATTCCGTTACAATGAGGGTATAGAAGGACAAGACAGCGAAAAACAGGCAATATTTGACCAATTTACGCAATTTGGCAGTTGTTTTTTTGGTGCATTAATCATCAAAGAACGACATTGTGAAAATATCAAAATATTGCACTATTTAGTAGGTTTTTTGTCATTATTGTCGATAATGTATATCACTTAAACAACCGAAATGAATGTGATATACTCAATTCGAACATTCGGGGAAGATATTCTAAGAATTTTCAAAAGTTCATATTAGAAAGTGGTGATCCAATGATTTCAAGTCAAACCTCCAACCCTCATGAGGTGCTGTCACAAAAAAATCTGATTCTTTTTTCATCTGCACTTGGGGTACTTTTGCTTTATGCTGCTTATATTTTTGGATTGAATGTATTACTCATTGCAGCCGTTTCTTTTGTTTTTGCCTATTTGGTAGAAACCGTATTTACCAAAGTTCGCAAAAAACCCATGGACAAAGGCTGGTTTCTAGTTCCGCTGATCTTTTCGCTGATGATGCCTCCCACAGCCACTTGGTGGATGGCGGCTATCGGTTCGACCTTCGGCGTATTCTTCGGAAAGGCTATCTTCGGCGGTTTGGGAAAGAACGTATTTCACCCTTCAGTCGTCGGGATCCTATTCTTATATTTTGCTTTCCCGCCATTTATGCTTACGAAATGGCTTAATCCGGTGACTGAAGATGTCGTTGCAACCGCAACTCCGCTGATCACCCTAAATCGTGCGATTGCTTTCCCTTACTCCATCACTGATTTACTGATGGGCAATGTTCCGGGAACGATTGGCGAAACCTTCCGACTCGGCATCCTGGTGATGGGATTGCTTATGATCGTATTGAAAGTCATCGACTGGAAAGCGCCTTCGGCATTCTTAGTCACGATCTTCGCGGTCAACTTCATCGGCGGTCTGTTGTCACCTGAAAAATTCAGAGATCCGCTGCTTTCCTTGTTAGTCGGCGGTGTTATGTTTGCGGCATTCTTTTTGGTTTCCGATCCCTCGACCCAACCCAAATACCCCATGTCAAGGATTATTTACGGTATCGGACTGGCTCTAATTACGGTAATCATTCGTAACTTTGCGACTTTCCCGGAAGGTGTCGTATTTGCCCTGATCATCATGAACGCACTGGCACCAATCATTGACAGCATGAAAATCAATCGTAAATTTTCGGAGGTATCCCAATGAAACGTTACTTGAAAATGGTTTACTTTATTTTGTTATTAGGCACACTGACATCCATGGTATTTGTCGGGATGGAAGTCTGGACACGACCACTGATTGAAGCCAATGCGGCCAACGAGCTTAAATCCATTGTATTGAATGCGAATGATATCCCATTCAATACCGGAAACATTTCAACCGTATTCGATCAGAATATTGAAGTAAGGAAAGTCGGGGAGTTTACATTCTATGTTGAAAAAGCTTCCGGCAGAGTCAGTTATCAGTTTAGCGGCGGAGGTGTTTGGGGACCGATCATCGGTGTTATCACATTGGAGCCTGATAAGGAAACGATTCGTCAGATCCGTATCATGCAACAAGAAGAAACTCCGGGTCTGGGCGGTGTCGTTGCCGATTTGAGATATCTTGCAAAATACGTCGGAGTCCTGATGGTACCGAAGATCGAAGTGAACATACCAGACTCCTCACCAAACAAGCCAAACGAAGTTGACAGTATTACCGGTGCAACCCGGACATCCAAAGCATTTGAACAAATCCTGAATGACAGTTATGTTGAGCGCTTAAATGCATTGGCTCAGTTGGGAGGGTAATATGAAACTTATCCGATTAAAATATACCAAATGGTACAACATCATGAAAGACGGCGTGTCCCGCAACAATCCGGTCGTCGTAGCTGTGTTGGGGATTTGCAGTTCACTGGCCGTCACTAATAAAGTTGAAAATGCGATTGCCATGGGTTTGGGCGTAACTTTTGTTGTTATGGCCAGTTCCGCAGCAGTTGCAGCTATCCGCAGTTTTATTCCTTCAAAAGTCCGTATGGTAACGTATATGGTCATCATTTCGACCTTCGTTATTGCCGTACAAATGTTTCTTGCCGCTTATTTCCCGGCTATCAGCAAAGCTCTGGGTGCCTATGTCGGACTGATCATTACCAACTGTATCGTCATGGGACGTGCGGAAGCTTTCGCAGTACGTAATCCGGTGAGATACTCACTGATCGACGGATTTGCCAGTGGTATGGGTTATACCTTCGTACTGCTGATGGTGTCCGTCATCCGTGAATTATTGGCCTTTGGTACCTTGCTGAACATTCAGGTATTACCAGCTGCATTCCCGACCTGGGCAGTCATGGCTTTGGCTCCGGGCGGATTCTTTGTTCTCGGTCTGTTCATATGGTTGATCCGCGAATGGATCCACTATTATGAAACCGTATAAGGGAGGTCCATATGAACTTAACTGATCTCTTTATTTCATCACTCTTAAACAACAACATCGCATTTACATTTATCTTGGGTATGTGTCCGTTGATTGCTATTTCGACCAACGTGAAAAATGCCCGTGGGATGGGGCTGGCAGTCGTTATTGTTGTTACACTGACCGGCATCATCAATTACCCGATCTATCTGCTTTTAAAGGCAACAGGAACCACGAACCTGTCACTGCTGGTGTTTATCATCACGATTGCCGCCACCGTACAAATACTGGAGATTTTCATCGAAAAATATCTGCCGAAAATCCATGCGTCCTTCGGTATTTTCTTACCGCTGATCACGGTCAACTGTGTGGTCTTGGCTGTTTCGCTTTTCTTCGTCAACCGCAACTATAACTTCCTTGAAACCGCAACTTTCTCCTTTGCTTCTTCTTTGGGCTGGATGATGGCTATCATCATCGTAGCCGGTGTCCGTGAGAAAATGGCCGCCATTCAAAGTGATGTTCCTAAGGGTCTGGTCGGCAAGGGTATCGTTTTCATCATTCTCGGGATCCTGTCGCTTGCGTTTTTGGGATTCACGGGATTGAGCTTCTAGGAGGTCCTTATGAATATTTATGTTCCCATCGTATTGATTGGAATTCTGTTAACTATTACTTTTATATTGATCCTTGTGGATAAACTCATGGGTGGTGGTGGTGAGAAAATGATCACCATCAACCAAGATACCCAAATCCCCGTGGTTGGGGATGATAGCGTGCTGGTTTCTCTTAGTGCTAACAAGGTCTTTTTACCCTCTGCCTGCGGAGGTAAAGCTACGTGCGGAATGTGTAAATTCCGTCTGATCGAAGGGGGTGATGGCGATATCCGGCCGACAGAAGAACCCTTTCTCAGTCAGGAAGAGCGAGAAAGCGGGGTGCGGCTATCCTGTCAGGTAAAAGTCCGGGGTGATATGAAAATTGAAATCCCGGAAGAGCTGTTGAGTGCGAAGGAGTATGAAACAGTCGTCGATTACATCGAAGATCTCACCTATGACATCAAACTGGTCCGCTTTAAACTGAAAGAAGGCGATCAGATCGATTTCAAACCCGGACAGTATGCACAAATCCGTGTTCCGGGTATCGAAGTCATTCGGGCTTACTCCATGGCTTCCAACCCAAAGGACAAAGATCATCTGGAAATGATCATCCGTATGGTACCCAATGGTCAGGCAACGACTTTTGTTCATAAGGCATTGGAAATGGGTGACAAGATTATCGTGACCGGACCTTTCGGACATTTCTATCTTCAAGAAGACTCCGATCGCGATATGATTTGCATTGCAGGTGGATCCGGGAAAGCCCCGATCCGATCGATCTTACATTACCTTCGTGACCGGGGTATGCCGCGTAAAGTGAAATATTTCTTTGGTGCCAGAACGACAAAAGACTTGTTCTATACGGAAGAATTCATGCAGCTTTCCAAGGAGTTCCCAAACTTCCAATATATTCCGGCCCTCTCCGAACCAAAACCGGAAGAGAACTGGACGGGGGAAGTCGGATTGATTACTGATGTCGTCGACCGGCTGACCGGGGATTTGACTGAAGCCGAAGCGTATCTGTGCGGATCACCCGGGATGATCAATGCTTGTATCAAGGTATTGAAAAAGCATGACATCCAGGATGAGCATGTCTTCTACGATAAATTCTCTTAATTACAAAACCACTTGAAAAAGTGGTTTTTTTAGAAATAGCGTCACGAATTTTGGTAAAGTTGTTGACTTAAATGTCACGTTTTGACATCAACTTCTTCTTTAAATAAATCATAAAAGTGATACGATTAAGTAAATAGAAATACATTTTATTTAGATAACGCTCATCACGTAAAGGAGCAAGAACATGAGAACAAAATTCAAAAACCTAAGCAAGAAAGTACGAATAGCGCTTATTGCTTCTGCCATCATGCTGACAGCCTTTTTAAGTCCGATCTTTGTCAAAACGGTGACCGCCGGTGAAATCGATATTTTCCAGATGGTCAGCACACTGTTAGGCAAAGTTGAGAATCAGGACGATAAAATAGCACAGTTGGAAAAGGAAATTGACAAGCTGAAAGAACAGATTGAGAATCAGAAACCCGACCCTGTGATTGAGGAGAAGGAAGAACCAAAACCCGATCCCAAGGAAGAGGTCAAGCCTGAAGAGCCAAAGCCAACCGAACCCAAACCGGTTGACCCTAAACCCGTCGATCCAAAACCAGTCGAACCTACCGGTCCGCAACTTCAAGTGTATTTGAAAGATACCGTACTGAAACTGGTTTGGACTAAAGACACGTCGACCAATTTCCAAGGATACAAAATCGTTATATCCAAAGCGGATACGACACCATCATACCCGGATAATGGTTATCTGACCTTTATTACGGACCGTTACACGACAGGCTGGATTCTCGATGACGCCCAAATGTATAACGGAGGGGATGTTGGCGGATATTTAGCACCCAGTACATACTACTATTTTGCGGTTACTTACATCTACAAAGACAAAAAAGTGACATCCAACGTGGTGAAGTTCAAAACGCCTTCAAGCTTCAGTGGCGGACAAACCACACCACTGCCCCCGGAAAGTCTGAAACTTGAGGTGTATCAGAAAGATGCCGGTCTTAAACTGATATGGACCAAAGAATTGAGTTCTCAGTTAGAAGGTTACAAAGTCGTTATATCCAAGAACAACAGTACACCCTCGTATCCCGATGACGGCTATCTCAAATGGATTACAGATCGCAACAGTAACTACATCTTTGTCGATAACAAAATCAAGTATAATGGCGGTGATGTTTCAGAGTATCTGTTACCGGATACGGAGTACTACTTCAGTATCACGTATATTTATAAGGACAAAAAAGTGACGACACCGGCTGTATTGGTCAAGACACCGGTAAATTTGACCGTACCGGGCAGTGAACCGACACTTGCACAAGAAAAGATAGTTGTCAGTGCAACGGTTTACGATACAGTCATCAAACTGAACTGGTCCAAGGAAACACACAGTTCCTTACAAGGTTATAAAGTCGTCATTTCGAAAAACAACAGCACACCTTCGTATCCTGATGACGGATATCTTGTATGGATAACGGATCCATACAAAAACTATTGGACCATTGATAATAAAACATCCTATACAGGCGGAGATTTTTACGGAAGCCTGCTAGCAAATGAGACATACTATATGACCGTCACGTATGTGTATACAGACAAAAAAGTTACCGGGAATGCGGTTATAGTCACAACCCCGCCGAACCTCTATATTCCGACCCGATAAAAAAGGCCGCTTCGATCGAAGCGGCTTTCATTTTGAGTAATTTACTTTGCACTGACCGACGTTAATTTCACGTACGGTCCACAATATTCCGATAACGATCAGAAGCAACGAAATCAGTTTATAAGGTAATCCGGCTAACGGCAATGCAATCACCGAAAATGCGATCCCTATACTTGCAAAAAAGCCAATGACACAAGGGGTACAGCCATAGGTCAGGATGCCAAAGAGGACAGAAAAGAAACTGAGATTAGATCCTTTACTTTCCTTTCCTTTCAGTGCAGCCATCGCCGTACTGAGATTAAGCAAAAATGCACTTAAAGACGCCATCAGTATGTTTAACACGATATTTATCACCACAAGAGTGCTGCCATACATACCTGCCATGGCGGTATAGCTCAGGTTGAATCCATCGATCAAAGTATAAATGAACATAAAGAAACCAAAGAACGCTAATCCATGTAAAATCATTTTTTTTGATTTGAGTAAGTTTAAAGCTTCAACAATCATGATCTTCCCTCATTTCTCATTGAGTATAACACAATATCATGATTGTCTGGGATTTTTTGACCAACGAAAAGCCGCACATTGCGGCTTATTCTGAGATAAAATCAAACTCCAATATAGCAAATTCCTTTTTCTTACTGTATTTATACAGATCTCTTCCGGACAAGTTCAGCTTTTCCTGATTCTTGATCAATATTGCCAAGGCAGTCTCTTCATCAATATAATCAAACTCGTTGAAATCCACAATCTTAACACTGATGATGCGCTCCCTATCGAAGCGATCAATGATGGACAGCGGTTGATTCTGAATGAAAATGCTATTGACATAATGGCGATAGTCAAGGACGAGCATCCGCTTTTTTCTGCACAAAATTTTATCAAAATCCTCGGCATCCACTTTAACTTTCTTAATGTCGGCATAGGACTTCTCATACACTTCACGATAGAAATCGAGCCACTGCTTAAGCACATGTTCCTTCGAATAATAGGTACTGATATTGGCTGAATAATTCATCGCTTTCTTATAGAACTCAAGATCACGGCTCAAGCTGCAAATCACATTTGAAAACGAGTCATTATCATCGGCTTTAAGATAAGAATCGAACAAAATATCCTTATACAAATCCAAATCTCTTAACAGCAAGGGTTTATGAAGATTGCATGCCTCTAAAATAGCCATAGGGAAAAGTTCATTGTACGAAGGCATAAAAAGAACATCACTTACATTATAAATTTCATTCATGTCTTCACGCGGGATGATACCGAGAAATTTAACATTCGAAGGATGATGATCCATGACCTCTTTCAGTTCGTGATAACCATCGGTAATCGCGCCAAACGAAAAACCGCCACACCACAAAAATTTGACCTGAGGACACTTCTTAGCTACTTCGACGAAATCAACGACACCTTTTCTCATTTGCACCTGTCCGACGCCGATGACCACAAAATCATCCTTTGAGATGCCATACTTTCTGCGCACTTCGTCTCTGCGCTCCGACGGGTAAGCAAAGAATTTATCTTTTGATACATAATTGGGAATGTATCGGATCCTGTGTTGCGGGATGCCCAATTGAACAAGCTCATGAATAAATATCGGATTGACGACGACCAGATAGTCGGCGCTTTTGTAGAAATCGATAATATACAGTTTCAAACCGGCAAAAATAAACCGAGGTAAATCAATCGATCCTTCTAGCGTATGGGGCAAGAAATGGACGGCCATGATATTAGCGCCGCGATGCATTTTGATTTTATAAAAGTTCATCGGATCGATCGTATGAATGTGATTGATATCAAAATAACCTGACTCGTTGATCGTCAGATCTATGGCATGATAAGCTTCTTCTTTCAGTAAACTGATTAACTCGAGATACGCGCTTCCGACCCCTTGGCCTTCAACGGCATCTGCACTGGAAAGCATATTGACCCTGATTTTCATTTGACTCTCCCCTTACTTGTGGCGAATTCACTATATCATCTTTTTGATGGGTTGTGTATAGTCATCCGTTAAAATAAGGATGACATTTACCGATCGAACGTGTAAAATCAAAATATACGACAGAAGGGAAATTAACTATTACAAATCAA
>DDYT01000069.1 GCA_002348095.1 Erysipelotrichaceae bacterium UBA2227
GCTGAAACAGGACAGTTGCCAATAAGTGTAACACAGTAAGTTGACAAAGAAGTAATACCATCCGGCATCGATGCCGGAGGGCGGTTCTGTTGCGGCGTTGATAGAGAATGCTTCATCGGCCAAAGAAAATATCATGAAATTCTTCTTGATGCCTACATTTCGGTATTTGCCTAACAGAGCAACGCCGTAGAAAATGTGGCGGATATTGACCAATAGCGTTAAAAGCAGTGCTGCCATCGGATTAAATGTCGATGTCAGCAGGGCGATTCCCGCAAACTGAAGGGCACCTGCAAACACGGCTGAACTGATCAGAACGGTCCAGAAAATCGAGAATCCCTGATTGCTCATCAGCAGCCCGTAAGCAATGCCCAAAAACAAATAACCGGTCAGTACCGGTAAGGTTAAAGGAAATGCGGCTTTGAGGGCTTTGAGTTTCATCAGGTTCCTCCGATTGTTCATACAGTAGCAAAATATTCCCTCCGTTTCAAGATGAAAAAAGAAAACCGGAGATTTCTTTGTGAGATTTCACGGGTTTTTCTTCTTCTGACTCTTCTCAATGTGTATCAGTTCATTTTCCTTGAGGCGATACATCACGATCTCTTCGATCAGATCGTAGGGTATCGGCTTATCTAAATCAAACTGAACGGCCCCTTTGGAATATTTCAGTCCTGAGAAGCGCTCTTTAAACGCTTCGATGCCATCGGGACCTGGATAAAATCCGATGTGATGTGAATGTGCCGCAAAGTGCACGAGATTGCCGTAATATCGGTAGGTGGGCATCTGATAACTGATTGTCTCTTCGACAACAGGAGCGATTTTCAAAATAAATGCCCGGATTTCACGCAGTAGAGACTGAACTTCAGGTTGGGATCTCTGAATATATTCTTCGACGGATGTGATTTCTTTTTTGTCCATAAATTCTCCTTTATTTGATGATACGCTCATCGATTCGTCGTGTGACACTGTACGTATACGGGGTAAAATAACGATTCCAAAAGCGATATGCAGCCGGATTGATGGCTTCATAATCGACTCCGCAACAACGGATCCCTTGCTCTGACAGCCAGTTCTGTACTTCATTAAGTAACATGGATGCAACTCCTTGGGATCGGCAGTCTTCACTGACATACGCTCCGGTCACATTCATGATTTGGCTGTGACAAGATACCGCAGTCTCACCTTCCGGCTGAATCCGGATATATCCCAAAGACTTGCCGTCTCTTTTTGCTATCCACAGATGGTGGTTTTGATGACTAAACCACTCATAAAGATCTGCCAGTGCATCTTCCGGCAATCTGGGCATAAATATGGGTGAATTCTTGTAATACTCGTGATGATCTTTGTGAAGCTGCGCGATATCATTAAGATCATCTTTTTCTGCTTTGAATATGATGATACCGGATGTCGGCGCATGTATCGGCTCGGATAGGCGAATAGCATCGATGCATCGCAGGCCGTAGCCATAAGTAAAGAACTCATCGATAAGTTCTTTATCATAGGCCATAACGGAAGTTGCAAAAGAAAGACATCCTTGCTTTACCCATGTTTCCAATCCGTACTCAAGCATTCGGGCATAGATTTCGTGACGGTTTTCTTTTCTTGCAGCATGCCCAGTCATCGGCGAAAAAATACCTTTGACCGGACCGAAAAGCTCAGACACTTTCCAAGCAAGCATAAAACCGACCAGATGATCATCCGAAAAAGCCAGGATCCCTGTCCCGTGTCGGAAAAGTTCAGTTATTGATTCGCTGATAAGCTGCATCATTTGCTCATCAGACGGCAAGATTTCAAGTGCCTGCACTGCTTCTGCGTATACTTGCTTGAATAGCGATGTGGCTTCTTCACAAAAAGCCATTTCCGATTCTCTGATAACGATGTTTATACGATCTTTTGACATGGGTTACTCCTCTTTGAATGCCACACCCTTCTCTTTCAGAATGGCAATTGCCTTGGGTCCAAAGCCATGCAGCTTTAATAATTCCTTTTCTGTGTATTGTGACAGCTGTTCTGTCGTCGTAATGTCAGCTTCAGCCAGTGCACTGTGTGCCGGTGCACTGAGTTTGATTTCGGTAATTTTCATGATTTCCCTTTCTATTCACTGCTTTGTGTAAGTCGGATTGTCTCGGCATATGCTTTCTCTTTCTCCGGTTGAACCTTTATGGCCACATACAGATTTCCCAAGGAAAACAGGGCTGCCAAGAAGAAGACCCACTGACTTCCCCACATAGTCCACACCAATCCGCCGGCGATTGCCGCAACGATCGATACCATGTGATCCAAACTGATTCCCATAGACAAGGTAGAAACGACATCCTTCTCACTGAACGCGATCGAGCGCAAGTAGATTGACTTGACCATGCCAAACTGCATGGATAGGCGATCGGACACATAGAGCAGATATACGATCCATACTGCCCAACCGGACGAAGGGAGAATGTCTGAGTTGATGCCCCAGACAACCAAACCGTAGACGATATAAACCCCGATGAACGTCAGCGCATCAATGTACATCATCGTCTTGATACCGTATTTATCCATCCATTGACCAATCATATTCAGAAAGAAAATGGATATAAATCCGACGGTGATAGAAAGTAATGCCAAGGTATCCGCCTTTTTCAGCAGTAAATCAACGATAACCCAGGTTCCGTATACATAAGCAACCTGCTTCTGGACACCATGCAGAATAGTCAGAATATAGAAATACTTATAGTGCTTATGGATGACAAGTTTGTTTTTTCGAATCGTCTTCTTTGAAACATCCACTTTCTTAATCATGATCAGAGTGATCACAGAAGCAAAAGCGAAAGCCGCGGCAGATACCAGAAAGATCCACTTAACTGAGGTCGAGAACGAGAAAAAGCCGATGCGGAATCCAAAGAAGACCAGTAAAGCCGCGATCAGGTTAAAGGCAGCCCGGGTACTGAAGAACTGCCCCATGCGCTTGCCGACTTGATTGGGTTCAGCCAGTGACATACCGATGGCATCCTGAAGCGGCATAAACATGTGCATTCCCATAGAATTGATAAACAGAAATATAAGCATGACCGAGAATGCAGGAGTCACCAAGCCCAAGACGGTTACACCGATGATGGAGAGGACTTGCGCAACAAACGCGGTTTTCAAATCTCCGAGAAACCCAAGGGCTCCGATCACTACAGCACACAGTAATCCCGGAAGTTCCCGCGGAAACTCGATCAGTCCCCGCTGAAAGGCCGTGACTTGATACACTTCTTTGAAGTAGTTTGAATAAACTCCGTCACTCAGTCCGTTGCCCAAGGCTACCGCAGCCACCAAAACGAAAAACAAAAGTACTCCCGGACGCATTTGGCGTATTTTTGTAAGAATCTTTGTCATATCTATCCTCTTCAATCTACAGACATCATTATCTCACAAGTTTTTGCATGTCACTGATGAAATTCAATGAGTTTTTTATAACTTCTTCAATCAGAGATGCAGGATCATCAAAATCCGGATGTTGAATCAGCACGGTATCGATGATGGCATCCACCCCGGGTGCTAACACAGTCAGATTGTACTTGCCCAACGGTTGACTCTGAAGTTTCTGATGAATGTCTGATTGGATTTTCCGGTTGCGGGCAACCAGCCATCCTTCAAACGAATTCCTTTGATGAAGGTAGACAATTGAGACTTTCAAGTCCAGATCGGATAATCCTGCGGGTTTGACTGATATGAAGGTCATATCCAAAAATCCCTGATAAAGCGATCCGGAGGGCATCTCAGGATACCTGGTGTCCCAGGTAACTTTCAGTTGAGACATCGTTGACATTATGATGCAGTACGCTTGTTCTAAGTTTTCATCGTTGATCAGTTGATGATATTTCTTTACTTGTTGGTTGGGTGTATACATAAGGTATCTCCTTGTCGTTATCATAATCGTATCACTGTCCGCCGATAATTTCATCTGAATATTTCGATCATTGATTATCAGATGAATTGATATGTGCTGCAGTACGTTTTATACTTTAATCAGAGGTGAATGTATGCAACTCAATGAAATTATGGAACAGCTCAATTTCCTGGGAAATGAGCGAACAAAGAAATATTATGTTAGCCATGGGGCCAAAGAACCGGTATTCGGCTGTACGATCAGTTCCATGAAACCGATGTTCAAACAACTGAAAT
The DNA here is from genome assembly GCA_002348095.1 of Erysipelotrichaceae bacterium UBA2227. Taxonomy (GTDB): domain Bacteria; phylum Bacillota_I; class Bacilli_A; order Erysipelotrichales; family Erysipelotrichaceae; genus UBA2227. The sequence continues at coordinate 4,147 of DDYT01000069.1, forward strand.
TCAATCAGACATTGGCCGATCAGCTGTTTGATACCGGAAACTATGATGCGATGTATTTGGCCGGCATGATTGCAGAGCCCAATAAAATGATGCATACGGATTTTGACCGTTGGATCGAAAAAGCATATTTTTATATGATTTCTGATTTCATCGTATCGGTTACCTTGGCAGAGTCTGATATCGGTGAGCAAGTTGCAGACCGTTGGATCGAAAGCGATAAAGAACTGACGGTTTCTGCCGGTTGGAAAGCGTATGAGTGGATGCTTGGGACCAGGAAAAATGAAACGTTCAATGCGTCTCGGCTAAAAGAACTGATTGAAATCATCCCGATCCGGTTTGACACTCAACCGCCGCGTGCCCAATCTTCGATGATCGATTTTCTTCAGGCCGTAGCCATTTCATTTCCGCCGTTACACGAAGAAGCCATCGAAGCTGCAAAGAAGATTGGGAGAAGAGAAATTAAGTTAGAAAATAAGGTACGAATAGTTGATTCTTACACTTCGATCACAGATGAGGTCAACAAAGGCCGATTGGGATTCAAACGCAAACATGTCCGCTGTTAAAAAAGCTCAAGCCGAAGCTTGAGTTTTTATTTGGTTTTTCGATTGAACATTAGATTTACTGAATTTAGTACCAAAGTCACTGCCAACAGACCTCCGGCAATCATTGTCACTGCCTGATGGGTATCGAGCAGCGCTGACATATCGTCAATATTGATCAGATGCTGATGATAGACCATCTGCAGATATATGGCAATCGCACATGCGGCCATACTCACTGCCGAAAGCACCCCACTGTTTAGCTTCGTTCTCTTCGATAAGAGAATGCCTGCGCTCGGCAGTATCAAAGCAACCAAACCTAAAAACAAACTCCCCACATTGTACCATCCCATGATTTGTTTCCTTTCTTTGGCTATTGAGCCTGATATATCCATGAATATACATATTCCGTATGTTGAGGCAATTGAACGTCCGGCTTTTGATCAAAAACGAACTTTCCGTTGATTCCCTTCTCTTTGCATGCCAGTTCGAAATGTGCCGCGGCGATTCCCATATCGATCCGCTGAATGTCATATGGAAAGACATTGCTGTAGCCCGGCGTTTTATACTCACAGAAGTGGAAATTTCCGTCTTTCCATAAGATCCGCCAGGGCTGCTTATTGGATGCGGACGGGCCTAAGCGGACCATTTCCAGAGCAAAGGCAAAGTCTTGTGCCCCTTGCTTGGTCAATGGTGTATCGAAGTCATTGAGAAAGAACATCTTATTCCAATCCATGCGGTTATGTGCCTGAATGACGGTCCTCATCACCACTTCCTGAAAATGGCGGTGCGGTTGTGCATAACCTATGGGTGTAATTGCCGGTAATAACTCCTGTTCACCGATGTTGAGTGCCCGGGCAAACCCTTTGCGATCAAATGTACCGCCCAGCCAACAAGTACCGATGTCCATTGATGCCAGATAAAGCATCACGATTTCCATTTCATAACCCAAGGCTTCGAGTGCAAACGGACCGTTCACTATGCTTGCCCCTAAAAAATGTGTTGCATTCCGGATGACTCCGTAGGTTCCCAGTTTCTGATCTTTAACTTCTTCGTTCAGTTCAAAATAATGAAATTTTATCTTTGAGTTAAAAGGATTTTTTGTATTGCTTATGAAGTTTTGAATATGAAGTTTCTTATCCGGTTCGATCGGTCGGTCTGAGTAGTTTCTCACACTTACTCTTTTTCGAACAGCTTCTTCTATAGAAAATCTGATATTCATTCGTTTCCTCCGTCAATATCAACCAATGTTATCTCTGTTTGGAAATACTTTTCCTGAAAACTGATTTGCTCCATGATTTCTTCTTTACTGAAAATTTTCCCTCTCTCAGCAACGATCCACTTATCTTCAACATCGTTGATGCGATGGGCAATGGCTATGACGACACCGATGATTTCACGCAGAGGCTGATCGATCCCAAGAACATAGGCATCCTGCTCTTCACCATCGTGAGCCAAGATGCCTTCAATATACCCGTAATTGATCGGATAGGCAAGGTCTTTATGTGCGGGATGAACACTTCCGATCGGCCGGTCAACGATGACTTGTACTACCGTGGGTATCGACCGATTATCCTGTGCACCGCTCTCAGATTTTTCAGATAATTCTGATACGAAGGTGATGGCACGATATCCCAAACAAAATGCCCCTGCCGATATTACGATTTGGATGATCCACCACTGTGCATCCGCATTACCCGATACAAACGGAATGACAAGTTCTTTGATAATGGATGAGGTGGATCCGATCACAAAGCCAATGATTACAAGGTATGTCTGCTTGGTGTACTGATTCATGATCCATTCAAGCGGTTTGGTGATCAGAAAAACGCCAAGGAGGGTCGATGTGCCTAAGATAGCAATGAAAAGGATATCCATGGTCGTGATGGCTACCAGCAGTGTTTCATACATTCCCATTACCAGTAACATATGGGAAGTACTGATGCCCGGCAGTACAAGTGCGATGGCGATGATGATACCGGAAACCAGAATCATCAAACCGTGGCTAATACCGGATCCTGTGGTCAGACTGAAAAAGCCATAAGGAATCATTCCAATCAGAAAAACCGCGGATAACCCGATCAACACATATATCACAGATGAAATGCGGATAGAAGTTTCCTTGGTCTTTTTGATTAACGGTCCGACACCGCCGATCACGGCACCGATAAACAAAAACGATATGATGATGGGGAATTTATCTAGCAACCACTTGATTACAAAGGCTAAGGTAGCGATTCCAAGCAAAGAACCAAAGGTCGTTTTTGCTAAAAATGTCAGATGTTTCGGTATGTCATTGAAGAAATCGCTGATCGAGTGAATCATCTGATCATAAATTCCGAGCAAAATGGCCATCGTACCGCCGCTCACTCCGGGTACGCTCATCGATGATCCGATAATGAATCCTTTGAGTATCAGTAATACATCTTTGTTCACATATTTTTTCATTTTTATCTCATATCCCAAGATTTCATTTCTTTATTGTCAAAAAGGTCTGCTTACATCTGAAGCCAAATACTGAAGGCCATCAAGGCAAGACCGGTCGTTAAGGTCAAAACAGAAAGCCTAAGACCCAAGTATTGCTTCATGATGATAGCGACAAAGTTAAAGAGACCGACTCCAACGACAAAGGATCCGACCAATCCCAAAAGCATCCATGCGTTGGATTCCGGTACGAATACCGAGGCTATCACAAGATATCCGATCATTGGCACAAACAACGCAAGCATACCTAACATGACGACAAATTTGTACAAAATCGGATGATGGGTCTTAAACTCATAGTCAGACTCTCGGGTAAAATAAGAGTACTTAAACGGTGAAATGGTCAGTCCAAAGGGGTCGACGATGTGTTGAACACTATGTAGGCTGAGCTGAGTACCAATGAATAATGTATGATCTTCTTCTGCATGAGCAAAGAAGTTTTCTGCACTCAATCGGCACGTACATTTACCAGCAAGACAGTCTTTGATTACTGAAGGTAATTGATCCAGTCCGATTTTCTGTCCGTTTTTCCACTGAACTTTTCCTTCCGTTTTGATTAAGTCGCGAACAACAAGACCTTGAATCTTATGTGCTATCAAAACTTCTCGCAGTGCATTGGCGAAAGATGATATTATTTGTGCATATTGCTTATCTGTATACAGTTCTTCCGATGAATCCGATTCGGCTTGTTTGATTTCAATACAATAAGTATTAAGCATACAACATCCCCCTGACCTGATGAACATATGCAATGAATTCAGGTCCTGATGACATTATTGCACATTTCAATTACAGAAAAAAGAAAATCAGCAACTATTGAGTGCTACAAATTTTGACGATATTCTCAATAATGGTTTGGATGGCAGCTCTTCTTCTTGTAAGCAGGGTATGTTGAGGACTTCCAGGTTTCAACCTATTATATATTCGGTCGATCGAAGAGAGCAAACCCATCAACATCTTGCGTGTTTCCTGAAAATCTTCCGAACGGTATTTATCCGGAAGCAGATCGCTGTCTTCAGTAAGTATCGCTAATCCCAGATGTAAGGCTGCCAATCGTTTACTTATAAGCGTGATATTCCTGCCTTTCTCACACATTTGAGTAAGAGCTCGTTCGGTTTTGAGGATGGCAGATTGAATAGCTGCTACGGATTGCAAATATTCTGAATGTGATCTTTCCGTCATAACTTCTTCACCCATTTGATTTAACCCCAAATCTGCTGATCGTATCATCATCCGCAGTATGGATAAGTTCAAATCGTTTGATCAGCTTAAGAGGATAAATATAAACTTCCAATGCAACAAGAAGCACCTCATTAAAAACACAATGAGCGAATACGTATTTCAGTGCTTCTTGTATCTCTTTTACATCAACGACGGCAATCGTTGAGTGAATGACAGGAAAACCATGGGAAATCGAGTTATAGGCGCCGATTCCGGTGCAATATTCCTCAAGTTTTGCGTGAAAAGAGTAATAAAAATCAACGAAACTCTTTGAATGAGCAGGATCAAAACACAGCACTGCTGTCTGTGTGTTTACTTTCTTTCCCGGCGGAAGTATACTGATCGACTTAAATGCCGCTTTCTGAACTGACTTGTTTTCAGAAAATTCAGAGACCCATGCACAGACTTTCTCTTCTTCGACATTCTCGTAAGCCGCTAGTGTTATGTGTGGTGGAAAATCAGATACACTAAATCCTTTTTCGCGCAGAATTTTTCGTAAATCAAGAATCATGTTTTCTGTTTTTTCATCAAATCTGGCAATTACAACATAATCACTCATGAGTTCCCTCCCATTACATTAATAATCAAAAATGTAAGTTAAGTTCGTAATTATTTTAGTATATCATACCGAATCCCGTTCCTTAACGAAAAACGACAGTCACTTATGGCTGTCGTTTAGTTGATTTTAAATGAATACACAACATCATCACCTTTTTCGCCCGATTTTTCCCCACCAGATTTTTCGTATAAATGACACGCTGCTGTGTTGGATTTCTGTGTTAAAAGAAATATCTTGCATATTCCCATCAAACGGGACAATGACTTAACTTCCGACAACAACTGAGACCCAATGCTCTGACGTTGAAATTGTGGTAGTACACTGACCTCGTGAAGGTATAGCATATTCCCTTGATGATCCAATCGATTGAGTTCATACCCATAAGCAAATCCAATAATCTGATCTTCTTCAATACACGCAAAAAACCAGTTTTGAGGATTTATGAGAAATATCCCCACCTCTGACAAGGAAGCAAAACCGCTTCGAAAGGTGTCGTTCAATGTCACAACTCTGTCGGTATCCTCAACCGTCAGTCTTCTATACTCTCTATTGTTCATCGTTCTGTCCTCAAAGCATTCTTTCTGCGTTTATAAAAAAGACTGATTTACTCTTTCTCCTTTTGCTTAGCCTTTGCATTACGCTCTGCCTTTAACCGATCCATCTCTGTATTAATAAACGGAACCAGATAATTCATGCCCAAAATCGCAAAGGTCGTTCCTTCCGGTAACCAACCCCACAAGCGCATGGCCATAATGAGCAACCCGATCGATACCGCATAAATCCAACGGCCTTCATTGGACTTCGGCGAAGTTGCCGGGTCAGTGGCCATAAAGAATGCCGCCAACATCGCACTGCCTGAGAACAGGTGGAATAACGGATTCTGACCCATCAATACGGCCGCGATGGCCATCGCAGATAAGAATCCGACTGGGATACGCCAGTTCGCAAACTTTTCACGGATAATATAAACTCCGCCGATCAATAATGCCAAAGCGGATACCTCACCGATACTGCCGCCGATATTTCCGATAAACAGATTCAGAATCGGAGCCATTTCACCGGAAGCCCGGAATACTTGTAAAGGTGTAGCGGCAGATACCATATCGATCGGTGTCAGCCACGGTTGCATAGCCGTCGGGAATGCCAGAACTAAAAACAAGCGTCCGAATAAGGCTGGATTAAACAGGTTTTTCGGAAAACCGCCAAAGACTTGCTTACCTAAAATTATACCCACCGCCGTAGCGATAGCTAACACATACAAAGGAGTGGACGGTGATACAGATAAGGCTAATAACAACCCGGTGACCGCAGCTCCACCGTCTTTATAAGTCAACTTGCGTTTGAAAACAAACTGAAAAAGTGCTTCCGATGCCACAGCAGTGATGACACCGACCAAAATCAGAAAGACCGCCTTCTCACGATAGAAATATACAGCCAGAACCGTTGCCGGCAATAGTGCAATCAACAATGTACGGAATATTTTCAACATAGATTCTTTCCCATCCAATGATCAAATATCATTGAATATACTCCCCTTTCAACTTTAACATAACGATTATAACACAATCTGTAAACTTTGACTTTTCAGTGCTCCGATGATTTTATTTTACCTCGAAATTCACTGAACCGATAGATTCATTTTATCAAATAAAGTCAAAGCAATTTGAGGATTACTTCCGGCGTTTAAGATACTTTTCTATCGCTAACTCATATGCCTCTGATATTAAAGGTTTCAGTTGCTCAAATTTCTTATCTGATGGGTTTAACACGCATATCCATCCCATCCAGGCATAAACCGGGTGTGGAAGCATTGTATCCGACTCAGAAAAATCATAAGGCATATCTACCACCTGACCTGCTAAGGGACGATGTGGTATACTGCCGAAAAGTTTGAGAAAGGTTGATTTTCTAATGCAGATATTGAGCCTGAAAACACCTTCCCTGTTGAGGATTGAGGACTTATCATGGGCTCCGTCTTTGTTCTTTATGGTCAAAAGATAGATACCCCTTTTAAGCCCAGAATTTGGATTATAGAAAACACCTGTCTCACCCCAGCTATCCGACACAATCGTGCCAGGCAAATGAGTCAGACAATATTCAAGAATCTGCTCTTTATCCACACGGCTTACCCCCTTAAGTTATCTCGGTGTCAATTATCGGATGTCTATCTTTACATTTACTGACACCGGATAGTGATCTGACAGATATACACCGTCATCTGCATCTGTCCACTTCTTAGCAGATAACAGTTCAACATCTCCTCGAACGTAGATATAATCTAACTGTATAAGAGGCTCATTCCGAAAATATCCGTGATATGTCACACCGATATCCGAAGTTAGACAGTTGAAGTCCGGATATGATTTCATGACATCCATCTCAGTGGATTCCGGAACCGCATTGAAATCTCCCGCCAGAAAAGTTACGGATTCATTGTACATGGATACTTTATTAATAGTCTGCATCACCAATTCAAGCTCCTTCTGCCTTACAGCCGAGCTCGCATGATCCAGATGGGTGTTGACTACCCGAATGACCCTTCCGCTCATTCGATCCATCAGATAACCTTCCGTGCACAGACGCGGAAAAACAATCTGATCTGCAAAATGACTCCCCGGAACATCCGGTGTATCTGAGTGCCAGAAATGACTGAGCGCAATCAGATTGAACTTGTCCTTTCGAAAAGCAATCGTCATTTGCTCTCCGCTCAAATCCTTATCCCGACCGCATCCGATGACGGTATATTCCGGTAATGAATCATTCAGCCACAGTGCCACATGTGTCATCACTTCCTGAAAACACACAACGTCCGGACTTTCTTCTGTCAGTTTCTTCAGTATTAATGGTTTTCTGAACTCGAAATTATTCTCTGAATCTGCGCCACAGTCACAGCGGATATTAAATGTCACGATTTTCATTTTTTTCACCTTTATGAGAGAAGTATGTTGCCCAACATTGTTTATCTTTTGAATGTATAATACATAATCTTTATGAAAGTCCGTTGTCGTTACTCACACCCAACTTATTCGAGCATGCATATTGTTTTCTTAAAATCAGTAAGCAAGAAGATATCTTTAAAATTATGTTGTGAAGTTACATCGAATATAAGAGGAAAGAATTTCAGCTTTCCCATCTGATTGGATTCTATTATCAATTGTTTTATCTCGATTGCAAGCGGAAGATTCAGTGCATCTGCACGTAATTTCTCCGGAATAAAGATAGTTACTCTAAAGAACCCATCCCATATGGATAACCATAAAACGGTAGCTTCTTTCTGCCCCCCTCTTGAACCTGTCCAATCAACCAAGCCTTTTGCCAGCCATGCCTTACCATCTTTATAGTAACGCCAGTTAATGTGAATATCATTGTTCGCAAGTTGACTGACAAATTTAAGATAAACCGTATATGCATCTTTAAGAGCATTGGAAATAACTTCATCGGAAGGCTGAATATCCGGATCTCGGAGTAGTTGCACATTCGCTGTTGGCATATTTTAACCTCCTTCGTCAACTCATTCTTCAGGGCTTATATTTTTGAGTGCTTCGTGATAATCCATTGTTGATCGATGAAATATTTCCACATTGCCATGGCATGACCGTGACCAAGTTGATACTCGCTTTTTAACCAATCCGTAAATATCGTGGCTTTCATGTCTTCGGATAATATACCTTGTTCAATTGCCTCATCTCTCATCTGAACAGGGGTTTTTCCGGTTTTCTTAGCAATGTTCTCCAAATAAGCCTCAAATGACATGGTCGTTTCCTCCTTCCGCTAATGTTTTAACACGCATCAAAGCTAATGGAAATCTGACGTTAAACGATTCTTCTTGTTCGAACGGCACATCCGTTTTAACAGTCAATGTCGTAACGCCGTTTTCTTCACTAAGTGAGTAACTTTCAGATCCTCCGGTCCATTCGTTTGTGCGCAGTTGTTTTCCGCTCTCTTCAGTATCAGCACTGTGTCTGAATAATACAAACTCATTTGGAATCAGCCTCTCAATCAGATCTGTCACACCATATCCGCTTACGGAGGATATAAACTGAATCTCATTTCCTTCTTCCATCGTACCCTGAATATAGGTACCCTCATCAATAATGCTTGCCCAATCACGAAAGGCAATATCATCCCAAAGAGTTGCCCATACTTTTTCTTTCGATGCATGAATAAAAACTGAAAATTGCATTTCTTTCATATATCTCCTCCTTCACTTTAACAAGAATCATACCTATAAATATAATCTTAGCTTAAAAATCAGAATCAATATACACCAAACAATAATCTAGCGCCTGAGCATGATTTATAGCAATCATTAACTTGGCAGTCGGGTTGCGTTTTCTTGATTATTTTGAAAACATCTTGCGAATAAATGGTTTTTTAATCAAAATCGCACCTTCCGGACAGAGCTCTTGGCAACAATAACAACGGATACACCTGTCATATTTATAAGAAGGCTGATTGCTCTTGTTACCGTCACGCCAGTCGACCGCTTTGGGATTTACCGGACACATATCTACGCAAACACCGCAATTAATGCAACGCTCAGCCACGATATATGGTCTTGGTGATATCGCGTTTTTGATCAGCCGGATTCCGCCGCTACCCTTGAAAGGTTTCTCGGGTTCTCTGTTGACATCAAAATCCAAGGCAATGAAGTCATCAAGCGAATCCCCCAGGATTTCGATATCTTTTTTATGATAAGTCCCTGCTCCCATTTCCAATCCGGCTTTATTTGTCAGTACCAAGGCGGGATCGAGATTCACAAGTCTGCACTGTGTGGCATCCAGTGCAATCGGATCGGTCGAAAACAGAAGAACACTCATCTTCCTTGGGATACCTCCCTTAGGACCATTCCCTTCCATCGCANNCATTCTGGCAAATTCATATGCATCCGGTACTTTGACGTGAAATTCACCTTTGAGCGCTCCGGGTATGCATCCGAACTGATTCTTGATTGCACCGGTAACTCTCTGAAATCCATGTGTCTTCATCTTTGGCAGACTGATAACTCCATCACTTTCCAATACAGCGTTTGCAATGATAAATTTCTTATTCTGATGGCCCTTTGGAAAATGGACTTCCTTCCCGGATTTGAAATCCGCCAGAAGAATGTTCAGCTCTTGGGCAACTGCGGATATCCCTGTCCGTTTCGCAGCTGTTTCAGGACTTTGGAATGCCGGCGAGTCACCGTATGTGAGTATCGCGCCCGCACTCTGCAACACTTCCGAAACAGCCCTAAATACCGCCGGATGGGTTGTTACACATTTCTCCGGCGGATCTGCGGACAGCCAGTTGGGTTTAATCAGAATCTTCTCGTTTGGTCGGACAAACTTCGAAGAGCCCCCCAACAAGTCAAATCCTCTTTCAACGGCCATCTTAACTTCACTGTACTCATAACTCTCACAACAGACGATGGCTACTTTAGACATAGTGACTCTCCTTAAGTTTCTAAATGTTGGATTTCTCGTTTACGGAGTGATCGATTTCTCAAAACAGTTCTGATAATCTCTTTTAACGACTCAGCCATTCCGCAATGTCAATGACATGGATTCCTTCATACTGATACTGCTGGTGTCGTGTTCGTGCGATTAATAGCTTAGGGTATGCATCTTTAATTTTGAGTAACGAATCAACTTCTCTATTAAAGGTTATTTCATTAGAAATGTCGTCAGACACTTGAATGTAGATCTTTTCATTTTGCTTAACTGCCACAAAATCGATTTCTTTTTTATAAAGTACACCTACGTATATTTCATAGCCTCTTCTCATTAACTCGAGTGCAACGATATTTTCCATAACCCTGCCGTAATCAAGATTCCGTGATCCAAGCTTAGCAAATCTAAATGCATGGTCACTCAGATAGTATTTCTCACTGGCTGTCAAATATTTCTTCCCGCGTATGTCATATCGACGAACCTTGTAGAATGCGAAAGCATTACAAAGATAATCAAGATAAGAACCCACGGTTTTATGATTGATATTGTCCAAATTCTTTGTAAGGGTATCCGCAATTTTTCTTGATGAGGTCAAATTCGAAATATTGTCCATCATAAACTCAGCAATCTTATCCATCAATGTAACATTCCTGATTTTATATTTTTGTCGAATATCCCGTAAAATAAGAGTGTCAAATATATCTGTAAGGTACTTATACTTTTCTTCCGGTTCTTTATACAAATACGATCCTGACATACCTCCTTCTTTTATGTATCTGTCAAAAGCAGCCTGAACATCGGATATTCCATAATAAAGCAGATACTCGGAAAATGAAAAAGGATACACTTCTATTTCAAAGGTGCGACCAGTAAACAAAGTCGCTAAATCACTGCTTAACAAGAATGCATTTGAGCCTGTCACATAAATATCATACTTCTCAGTAGAGTGCAAACTGTTTATGGTCAACTCAAACTGTTCACACATTTGTACTTCATCAATGAACACATAGTTGACTTTTTTTCGGTCATATCGCTCCTCGATGTAATCATTTAAAGCATGATACTCCTTAAGTGCTTCGTAACTTAATAGAGATAGATCGACATATATGATATTTGAATCTGATTCGTGCGCTTTTATCCACTCAATAAACTCTTCCAGCAGTTTCGACTTACCACAACGACGTATACCTGTAATTACTTTTATATCGGGTGTCCCTTTCAGACTGATTAACCTATTCAAATATGTTTCTCTGTCGATTAGTTTCATTGTATCACCACCTATACTCATCATAGCATCATATTTCCCAAAATCAACAAATTTTTGTTTTTGGGAAATAGATGTATGCAATACCTATTTTAATAAACATAATCTAGTCACCATTCTGTACAAAAGTGATAGATACAGCCTAAAATCAATGGATATGTTTCATAAAGCGAAAAGCCACTGAATTTCATCTGCTCATCCAGTGGCACATTTTTTTGTATTAAAATACTATACCATCTTCAAAGTTTCATATCTCTACTACAAGATTTATGCAGAAACGTAAACCATTCTTCGAGTTCAACTTTCAGAATCTTTGATATCCGGCAGTTTACGCTTCAAACGATGCCAAGTCAAACCTATAATCTTTGTCACTAATATCAGCTTGATGTTCGTAAAGATATTGTTCTGAAATATGTTGAGAAATTGAACTTGCATTTGAGAAATCTATTAAACCAAAGTTGAATCAAGAAAATCATTCTTTCATTTCCTGGACAAAACTTACTCACTTTTTATAGCAGATTTTATATTTCTTTGCATCAATCTTGATTGAGAATAATTCTGAAAGCAAAGTAATCTGATCATTGCTTAAATCTTTCTTAGGAATAGGAAATGCTTGTTGTGAAGAAATTGCTATATAAAATGCGTTATGTGTCTCATACACTTTATATAATTGAGAAAAGTTCAGTTTCGAATATCCATTTGCTTCTTCACCTTTTTGAGTGACTGTAAAGTAATCTTCGAAAACTTCAAAATCTTGTGGGTATAGAAACATTTCATTTAACTTATTGTAATTGCGCTTTGGAGCAATGAAAAATAAATACCCAAATAGTAGAAACGTTGTAATTGAAAGAGCAAATAAGATTGAAGGAAATATTGCAGGCAATTCCAGAAAAATGGATATGATTGCGAGTGGTATCATTAAAATAAACGGGAGGAAAAAAGTTCCCTTGGCAGTTTTATACCTCCTGCTCTTAAACAGAGAGAAAATAAAAAAATCTTCATAAACATTAAAATCTTTCAATACTGTAAACTTAATTGGAAACATTGATATATCCCCCCTACTTGATACGTAACACTAATCATAATAATAAGCATTTTGTGCATAGTATGCAAGATTAGAAATATCCTTTCTCCGTGAATAAAAGAAACACAGAACATATCAATTAGCAGGAGATAATCCATCAAGCATCACAATAATCGTGAACATTAACATAATCAAGAAGTCTATATGATCTTCTTTGACGGCGACCATATACGAAACATCTTTTCGATCGCTTTTTGTGATAATAAGCGCTTCTTCTTGGTTATTCAAAATAGAAAATCGCATCCTATTACTTACCTTAACACTAAATCCTTCTTGTAAAACCAAAATCCCATTACCCCAAACGGATTTATATGATACATAAGCAATGATTTCATTATTCAGGGTGATAACGTGCTTCTCCCTTAACCCAAAAATAGTTTTTGAATGTAAAACAACTTCATCATTTCTATTCACTATAAATCGCTTTGTTCTAAAGAAATTTGAACGATGTCGATAAACAATTCGACCTTCTTGATCAACTAAATCGTATTGATTATTGAATAACCATCTTTTCTTGGGAATGTATAACATAATCATTGATTTTTCTCCCATTATACATTAACCCTTATTTGTTAATAACACGACCGCCTCACAGTGCCTTGTATACGGAAACATATCCACCGGTTGGATACTGACCACCTGATAATCCGAAATCAGCTGCTTTACATCCTCCGCCTGCGTCTTCGGTTCACATGAGATATAAACGACGCGCTTTGGTTTCAGCTGTTTGAGAGCACTCAAAAACTGAGGAGTCGCCCCCGATCGTGGCGGATCCATCACAATCACATCAAACATCATCCCCTGCTCCGCTGCCCGGATCATATACTCCGTTGCATCCGCAAGTACCATTTTCACATTGGATATATTATTGAGCTGAACATTGACCTTCGCATCTTCCACCGCCCAACGGTTGGATTCCACACACACGACTTCCTTCGCCTTCTTGCTCATCAAAATCCCGATGGCTCCGGTTCCGCTGTATACATCCAATACACGCTCATTGCCGGTCAGTTGAGCAAACTCCAACGCTTTGGCATACAGCTTCTCCGTCTGACGCGGATTGACCTGAAAGAAAGAGGATGCGGATATTTTAAAAGTATAGCCCAGCAGTTTATCTTCAATGAACCCCGTACCGATGTACGTCTTCTGTTTTCCGGACAGTACCGCCGAGTTTGACCTCGTATTTACATCGACAATGATTGTCTTGATTTGAGGATACTTCTCCATCAGCTTAGAGAATAAGATTTTCCGTCCCTTGAAATCCGGCTCTGCCATCACGAAAACCACCATGACCTGATTGGTCTGATAGCCGACTTTGATCAGCACATGACGCATAATGCCGCGTTTTGAATCTTCATCGTAAGCCTCGACTTTAAACTCCCTTAATAACATCTGAATATGACCGAATATCCCATTAGCCAAGGTATCCTGAATATAACAGGCCGTTACCGCAACCGCATAATGGGAGTACGGTTTGTACATGCCTAAGGTTGCCTGCCTTTTCTTATTCGAAAACACGACCATCTGATTTTTCGTACGATAGTGATGATCCACATCGCAAGGCAACACATCTTCGATAGGTGCTTTCACGAAACTGAACAGATTCTTCACGGTATTGTACTTATGCTTTAGCTGCATCGCCATATCCCAATGATGATACGTACAGCCTCCGCACTGATCAAATACCGGACACTTCGTGTTTACCCGCTCCGACGAAGGATTCGCGATTTTAACCAATCGTCCCTCTTTGCCCTCAAACTCAACGGTTCCGGTTTCTCCCGGTAACAGACGCACAAAAGAACGGATTTTCGGCTGTAAAATTGCATATCCATCTTCATTTATACCCACGCACGTAACGATTTCTTGCTTCATATTGACCCTCATGATTTCAGTGACATTGTACCACAGAGACGATAGCGATGCTATAATAGGATGGTAACAAGGAGACTGCCATGTACCGCTGCCCGATATGCAATCAACCGCTCACCGAGAAAGAAAAAAGTGCCCAATGTATCCAGGGGCACAGTTTTGACCGGGCCAAAAGCGGCTACTTTAATTTCCTGATTAAAAATCAGACTGCGTTTCGCGGCGATCATCCGACTCAAATCGATGCTCGCAGAAGATTTCTGGCTCAAGATCACTATCTGCCTTTAGCACAACGGATCCATCAGATTATCTCATCTGCTTTACCTTCAGTACTTATCGATGCCGGATGCGGCGAAGGTTATTATACCCACCAACTGAAAAAGCGAAAACCTGCCTGTGAGATGTATGGCTTTGATATCTCGAAAGATGCGATCGATAAAGCCGCGAAATCAGACAGAAACATTCACTATTGTGTCAGTTCAGTCAACCGATTGCCCTATCAGAATCAATGTGCCGATATAATTACTTCTTTATTTGCACCGGTTGATACAGACGAGTTTGCCCGTGTTCTGAAAAAGGATGGCAGACTGCTTGTGGTCAGCGCACACCCCGATCATCTGATCGAACTGAAACAGATTGCTTACGAACAAGTAACGAAACATCAGCACAAGAGTTTGGATTCTGATGTATTTTCATTGATGAACATGGAAGAGTTCTCTTTTCAGCTTACTCTTACTCAGCCGGACATCACTCATCTTTTCATGATGACACCGTACGGATTTCGAACTTCTGTCGAAGGAAAACAACGGATTGAGTCAAAAGAAAACCTCACGGTAACCGCCAAGTTCATTTTAGAAACATATCAAAAATACCTTTAACAGTCCTACGACTGTTTTTTTATCAATGCCTTTTTTTGAAGATTAGCCGTGACAGTACGATACCTGCTAAAATCCCCAGTGTTACACCGACAAACGAACCGATGATTCCGGTAGCCTCATATCCGCGGGCACCCATAAACTCGAAACTCGTGAAGTAATTTCCACCGATATTCATACCGGTGACTGTACCAAACACCAAGCCTACAAAACCTAAGACCAGAATAATAACGATAGAAAATGCAATCCTGACGATCCGATTAGACATGATATCACCCTTTCATTGTTATGTTTCTCGCAATGTCTTTCATGGAACTATGCGCAAACTCCAAAAATTCCTTATACCCACAACCTTCATCATCAAACATTGTAATATTCATCCGCTTACAATTTCCATAACACATTTTTCTAAACGAACAGTCATGACATAAGACAGACATTCGCTTATCTTCTCTGAGAAAATCGGTCATTGCTTTTGATTCTCTGATTTGATCAAACGTATTCGTCAATACATTCCCGCAGACGTATTTATCCAGTACATAGAAATCACACGGATAGACATTTCCATTGGTCTCTACGACATACTGAGGTGAACAGAATCCTAACAGCCCACACTGTTGAGGGGGAAACCCTCTAAACATCGGTATGATGTTATCAAACATAGAAACACTGATGTAATGACCCTGGATATAATCCTAATGCCAGACTGTATAAAATTCTTTATAAAAATAAGCAAACTCTATTGGTTTCAATGTAAATAAGTCATCTGATTGGTCTAGCCCTAGAAAGCAGGGAATCAGCTGTACATACCGAAAATCATTCTCTTTATAAAACTCATACAACTCCTTCGGACGTCTGGCAAGCTCACTGGTCAGTACCGTCAAAATATTGAAATCAATTTGGTTTTTTCGGAGCAACTTTGTAGTTTCCATGACTCTGTCAAAGGTCGGCTGATTCTGCCGGGTCAGACGGAACTGATCATGATTTTCCTTAAAGCCATCTAGCGACAATCCAACCAGAAACCGATGTTCAGAAAATAGTTTGCACCATTGCTGATCGATCAGATAACCGTTGGTCTGAATGGAATAATGAATTATCTGATTGGGTTTCTTCATATTGCTTACCTGCTGAGTAAATCCTTCGAAATAGTCCAACCCGGCCAGTGTAGGCTCCCCACCCTGAAACGCAAAAGTGATCAATGAGTTATCATCTATAGCCACAGCCTGCCTTATCAAAGCCGTAGTGACATCATCCGACATCAACCCGAAATTTTGAACCTGCCGGTGTTGGGCAACATCATGATAAAAACAGTAAATACAATCAAAGTTACATAACGACGATGCCGGCTTGATCAACAGACTGAGATTTTTCACAATATCACCTACGCACATTTTATCATATCACATGAAAAAAGCGCTATACTGCGCTTCTCTCTATTTGATCAGATACAAACTTATTATTGTATTTGAGTATTGCGATGGCATCGGTACTTTTGTCGTACCAAAATTCCGCCGTAAACATGCGAACACCCAGCTTCCAACAGGTGGAAATGCATGAATGAAAATCCACATGACCGGTACCAAACGGAATTTCCCGATAATGACCGACGATCGTCTCCTTGATATGCGTGGCACAAATATGCCCTTTCCCCCGGTTGATGT
Source organism: Erysipelotrichaceae bacterium UBA2227 (assembly GCA_002348095.1). Lineage (GTDB taxonomy): Bacteria > Bacillota_I > Bacilli_A > Erysipelotrichales > Erysipelotrichaceae > UBA2227. The sequence goes on from DDYT01000069.1 coordinate 21,132, forward strand.
CATCGGTAACACTATGACCATACAGTTTGGAAGCATTGGTCAGATTACCGATATCCGGATAAACCTGTAGGTAAGGAGAGTTGATGCACTCAACATAGTGCATGGACTTAGTGACAGTGTCCATAAACGGAGTTTCCATCGTTTCAAACCCCAGGACGACACTCTTCTTCGAAGCCATTTCGACCGCTTTTCTCAAATTCTGTTCGAAACGGGCTTTTGTGACTTCACTTCCCATTTCATAATACACATCATATCCGGCCAGCTGAATGATCCGAATTCCAAGCGCATCGGCCATATCAATCGCATGTTCCATGATTTCGAGACTGCGATTCACTATCTTCTCATCATTTGATCCTAACGGATACTTCCGATGCCCGCTCAGACACATCGTCCGAATCGGAAATCCGATAATTTCCATAGCTTGTTTGATCGATGTGATCTCTTCTTTGTTATTCAAACGACTTAACTTAGCATCGGTTTCATCGATACTGATTTCCAGAAAGTCATACCCTGACTCTTTAGCCGCTGTTAATTTCTCCACCCAGCTCCAGTCTGAAGGCATCGCCTTCTCATAGAGCCCCAACTGATACTTCTTCATATTACTTCTGCCCGTAATAAGCATTCGGTCCGTGTTTACGGAAGAAATGCTTATCTAACAGCACCTGATCGGCTTTAGTTAGTGTCTGATCCATCATCATCGCGTGCCAAGCCATCATCGCCACTTCCTCCATGACCACTGCATGCATAACGGCATCCTTAGCATCCTTACCCCAGGAAAACGGACCGTGCGATGCTACGACGATACCCGGACAATGCAACGGATCATGATTGCCGATAGTCTCGACAATAACATTACCCGTCTCTAATTCATAACTGCCATTGATTTCCTCCGCACTCAACTCGCGGGTACACGGGATTTCACCGTAAAAATAATCCGCATGCGTGGTNNCAAAAATCGTTGCCCAACGCGAATGCGTATGAACGATCGCTTTGATATTCGGATATTCTCTATACAGGCGAAGATGCGTCGGCGTATCCGAAGAAGGACGAAGTTTGCCATCCAAAACATTTCCATCCAAATCCAAAACGACGATATCCTCAGCTTTCATATCTTCATACTTTACACCCGAAGGTTTGATTGCAACGACCTTTCGGTCACGATCGATGATCGAAACATTGCCCCAGGTAAAGGTGATCAGTCCGTATTTTGGAAGCCACAGATTTGCCTCAAGGCATTCGGCTTTCAGTTGTTCGTACATGATCTTACTCCTCAACCTTATAAACGATCGCTTCACCCTTCTCCCGGTTGGCACAAAGGATCAGATCGCCATCGGGCTGGTTAACGACAAAAATATTGCTAGGTCCACCGCCATTTTCAATTTCAGTCAGATCATACTGCTTGGACTGCTGATTATAGCGAATCATAAACAGTTCCTTATTCATCCGACGTACACCACCGAGAATTGTTGGGATCCCGTTGAACAGACCTGCCCATACGACATGAGCAAAATCGATTTCATTGGGATACTGATAAACGACTCTATACTCTCCTTCAATCAGTTTGTTTACACAAAACAGCTGACCGTGAAACGGCTCGATCGTAACTAATT